>JAICGQ010000116.1 GCA_025923035.1 Pyrinomonadaceae bacterium
CCGTTTCAACGCGCGCTCTTCGCGGTTACGCCGAATGGTAATCGTGTCTATCGCGCGACGCTGCAGGAGTCGGGTGCGATTGCCACCATCGAGAATAATCTGGAGATCGTGATGCAGGGTATTGCGCCTGCGGCTGCGCCCGGAGGACTGGCGACTGAGAACGTCGAGATCAGCCGATTGTACAGTTTCGATACTGCAACGGGCGCGTTCAATTCCGGTTTGCCGGCGGTGAATGTGCCGGCTGATATCGACGTCGCCGTGCGTCGATTACAAATTCAACTTGTTGACACGGTGCCGTTACGAGCTACCGACAATCCGGCTGATCCCGCGATCACCACTCGCTTGCCTGGCGAGAGTGGAGTGCTTTTGATTCCTGCTCCGTTTTCGATCGCGGCCATCACTACAGGGGTTACCGGAACGCCAACGCTGACTCCAACCTTCACCGCGCCCGCGACGGTGCCCGCGAACACGCAGGCGTTTGTGCGCGACGGCGGCGTTGTGAACATGCTCATTCGCGCAGACGATCCACCGGAAGCGGTGGCGACGTTGACGATCACGATTCCGGTTGGGCCAACAGGATCGACGACAGTGCCGGTTACGTGTCAGATAACAGTGAATCCGCACTTCACGCTCGACAGTCCAGGTGGCAACTTCAATCTCACCGCGGGCACGCCGCTGACACTTCGTTCGAGCGACGGCCGGAACATCGCCCTTGTCGGCACCCTCACCGGCATCGACGTCGCCACCAACACAAACGAAATCACCCTAACCCTCACCACCGCCCCCGCCGGCCCCGTCGTCATACTCGTCGCCGACGCCGGCAACAACCAAATCATGGCCCGCCGCACGATCACGGTCGTCTGATCAGCGTTTAAACCACGAACGTATACCCGGGATCGAGCTTCTGGTGGGCCACCAGGATTTCGTGGATGTTGTAGGGGTGGGTGGGTTTGCCGGAGAGCTTATTCCGGACAACCTGGAACACGTGCTCGAGACCGGAGGCGTCGTCGATGTCGATATCGGCGAGGCAGTCGTCGCCTTTCGTGAAAAATGTTAGTTGCAGGTTGCCATACTTGTCGGAGGTCTTGACGCTTCCGGCTCGAGCAAACCCCGCCGGAGGAGTGTGCAAAGTATCAGGTGCGTCATCGAACAATCCCTCAGCCGTGCTGTTCTTTGCCTCCTGGCGCAATTCTTTCGGAACCACGCAGAAGAAGCGATCGCCTCTGATCTCGTTCAGTTTTTGAATGTAGGAGAAAACCGTCCTCCCATTCGACAAAGGGGTGTTAACCGTCTTCGCGACGATATTCATCATGCCTGCTTTACGAATATCGTCGAGCACATCATAAAGCGGCTTGCCTTTCTTCCCTTCGAAGCCGAGGACGCTGTCGCTGCTCTCCAGCACAGTTTGAAGCTCGGTAGTGAGGCTGGCGTACGCTTGAAAGTTGACCCTCTTCACTTTCCCGGGATCGATCGGAAACTGAAACGTTAACGACGTCGTGCCGCTCGAATTCAGGTTCACAAACTGAGCGACGTATTGATACGAAGGCGGATCTATGTCGATCTTGTATCGCCCCTGGGGCGCTCCACGCAGGCCCGGGATCAGCACATTCTTGTTTGCGGGCTTACTGGCTTTCAATACCTCATTCAACACTTGATGACGAAGAATGATGTCGACCTTTTCGGCGAGTGGCTTTCCGTATACATCCACGAGCGCGAGTTGTAGTTTTACGTCTGCCATATCGGTCTCCTTCGAAGATGAGATTAGGGCTCTATCGGGCGCCGATCGTCGGGGCGCCAGGGGATTGGGGGTGGTTGCTGGAGAATCTTCGGATGGTCCACGCTCACGCCGCCGTAACCAATGTCCGGCCATGTGAGATCGCTCGCGTAGTACGTCGACGCCGACACATTGACGAACGCCGCATAGATGTTGCGCCGTAATTGCTGACTGCTCGAACGAAGTTTCTCCAGTATCTTCCGGCGATCTGCGAGCGAGAGATGCGAGAAGCTTTTGAAACTGCCACCGATCGTCAAGCCAAACGTCGTTTCCGCGATCAGCAAAGCCAGCAGGAATTGATCGCGTTGCGCAGGCCGCTGGTAGTTCAGAAAGTCGTCGACCGTTTCGATAAACCGCGGCGCTTTCGCCAAAAACCCTTCACCCAACACAGCCTCCGCAACCGAAAACAAGATCCGCGCCGTCTTCTTGTCGAGGCAGTCGAACGTGGTGACGGTCATCTCGCTGCGCTTCTTCGGATTTGCCGCCGCATGCAGCGCTGAAGTCAGTATCCCTTCCACGGCAGTTCACCTCCCTGATGATTGAGCTTGAACGTCGCCTGGTTCTGTTCGCAGATTTCACGCGACCCCCAGAGCGCCAGCGAATAAATCGTCACCTGCGGATTCGCACCCAACGCCGTCGGAAAGATCGATCCATCAAGCACCCAAAGGTTCTTCTTTCCTCTAAACGTAAAGTCGTTATTGACGCAGCGACGCTTTTCGTCCTTGTGCATCTGGCAACCGCCCATGACGTGCACCGTGAAGATCGTCGAACGCTGCGGCTCAACGAAGTTGATCTTGCGGATCGCATCGAACGTGTCGCCTTGTTTCACTTCCAACGGCGGGTTGCGCATGATGTAAACCGACGTTGCTCCCGCCGCAAGATGGATCCGCGCCATCATCACCAGACTCTCCTGCATCGGTTTCACGTTGGCCTTCGGAATCTTGTAATCGAGCTCCGGATCGCCATTCTGGTCCAACTCGACGGTGCCGTACTTTTCCTTGTCGTCAAAACCCGTCGTGTGGTGCGCGTAGGAGATCGCGCCGTTCGGATAGTAGTCGCGCATGATCCGGTGCAACTCGTCACCGTGCTGTAACGTCGCCGACGCGGAAAGCACCGGAAAAAACGATCCGGTTTCGATGAGATAACCCGTTGGACCCGCGGCAAACTGCGGCGTCCACATGTTGTCCGGCACGCCATACGCCGGCAACGTCGGTTCCGGATACTTCCCGATCGTGATCGTCACCGGATGAATGTGCGTGTACTTGCCCACGCGGCCATCGAGATCGAGCTTTGAACGCAGCAGCACGGCGGGCGTCCCAATCGCTCCCGCAGCAAGCACGACGCCCTTAACCGGCTTAACAATCAGTTTTCGCTGCGTCGGGCGCGTCTTGCCGTCGATGAAATGTGCCTGAACTTCGGTGATCCGATCGCCGTTGCCAACGAGTCGATCGACTTTCGTGTCGGTGTAAATCGTCGCCCCTAAACTAACGGCGTCAGGGAGCCACTTCACAAAGCCACTCATCTTGCGATCGTACGGACAGCCGACTCCGCAACTGCCACACTCGCGACAGTTGTTCGTGTTATTCGGCAGATTGTCGTGCGGAATCGCATGCCGATCGCAGCCGTGCATGAACTTGCGCGCGGAGGTGTTGTACTTGTCGTTGCGAACCACCGGCAGATAATTCACGACTTCGTGGAGATAAGGATCCAGATTCTGCCGCGTGAACGGCAGACCGCGTTTCTGCCACTCGTCCAACGTCTCCAAACGCGGCGGCAAACACGCCGACCAATTCACTGCTGTGCCGCCTCCCAAACACCTTCCCTGCAAAACTTTCACGCCGCCGTTTTTCGTGAGTCGTGAAGCGCCCTCCTGGTAGAGCACCTTGTACATCTCGACCTCACGCTCGTTGAGCATCTTTCGCTCCTGGCCGGGCGCTGGTCCCTTCTCACGCGGAATGTTTGGTCCTTCTTCGAGGACGAGTACGTTGAAACCTGCTTCGGTAAGTTTCAGCGCGCAAACACCACCTGCGGCGCCGGAACCGATGATGCAGAAGTCAGGCGTCAGCGTGCGATCCTCCGCAACATTGCGACCTTCAACGATTGTGCCTGCCATTGCTTACTCCGTTTCGTTACAACACCACTTCATGAAACAACTTGTCGGGCACCATGCGGTCCTTGAGTTTCTCCGGGATGTCGCCATCGATTCTCACCACGCGCTCTTCGGTGATCTCATTGAGGCGGTCCATCAGTTCATTCAAAGGCATCTGGTGCCAGCGCTTCTTCACCGCCATCTCATGATCCACGGGAACAAACGCCATCTTCAGCGACTTCATTTTCTCGAGTCCCAGCTCACGCAACGTTGCGTTGTGGCTGCCATGGTGGCCCACCTTGTAAAAGATGGTCCGCTGCAGCAAGCTGGGACCAGACTTCTCGACACCGTTCACGTTCCACTTCACGTTCTGCCACGACAACCAGTTGCCGACCTGCGCGTCTGCGGCAAATAACAGAACGTCGCCATCTGCGAGTTCGAACGCGAGGACCAGACACGTGTTGTTCGTCGCACTATCAAGCTGAAGCGCGAGCGACGAAGAACTGTCGAGCCAACTGCCGTCGATGCGACGCCATCCCTGGTCCTTTTCTTTCGAATCAACGTCTTCACCCCAGTAGTGCTCCTGGAAAAACGGCATCTGCTGCGCAACGTAGAGCGGTATCTGAAACCGTTCGTCGAATGGAGAATCGACGTCCGCATCGAGGAGCGCCGGCTCAACCGCGCCGAGGTACTGGTTCATCGAATCCATGCCGTACGTTTCCGGTTCCTTCGTCGACGGGTTGTATTTCTTGATGAACTTTTCATCCGGCGGTGGTCCAAGCACGTAGACCTTGACGTCAGTGCCGTCGAGCGTTACCGGCGGGTCGAGCGGTTTGCAGTAGCGAACGTCGTCGGACAGCGATCTGACCGTTTCCAGCGCATCGGCAGTGGTTCCTGCAGCGCCGAAAAAACTCATCAGGTTGGTAACGTCTTCGGCCGCCTCGGTGTCGCCGGCCAAGCGCATGCGCGATGCCGCGGCGGCGAGGGCGATCTTCAGTTTCTGTCGTTCGCCTTTGAGTTTGTTGGCGAGTGGATCGTTGGGATCTTCGGCCCACGACAGCCAGACTTGTCCGATCTTGAGCCGGCTTTTGTCGGTCCAGATCTCTCTTGCTTGTCCGAAGCCGGAAATGTGGTCCCAGTGCTCATGCGTCGCGGCGACCAGATCGACGCGGCCACCGGTGGTTTGGATGATGTGCTCGACCACGCCTTTCATGATCTCCCCGGCCTTCGATGTTCCGAGGATGACGCCGCAATCGATGACGGCATAAAACGGAGCGCCGGTTTTCCGTGGGACAGTAATGAGAAAACAGTCGCCTAAGCCCTGCCGGTACATGCGCACTTTTATGCGATAGCCGTTATTCGTGCCTTGGGCCGGCGCCTTCGTCGTGCTCTTTTTGCTTGCAGTCTTGCGTGTCGCCATGAGTCCTCCCTACGCACCACGGTGAAGCATCGCAAACGGCTCGCGGCCGCGGGCGATGTCGTCGTAGTAATTGCTGCGAATGGACGCGTCCGCCATCGCCATCCTGAATCCCTGCTGAGTCGAGATTCGTCGCGGATGACCGACGCGCTTACGGACCACATATCGAATGCGACGCTGTTCAAGATCGATGATCAACGTACTGCCGCCGCGGTATTTGTTAGTGCTTCCCGCCGGTATCCAGCTTTGCGTGATCTCAACCACGAGGTCGAGTTTTTGCTGGCCGTCAGGACCGACACGCCGTACGGGCCGCACTGAATGGACCTCGAAGCGTGACAGCGTCCCCTGGACATTCCCAACCTGCAGCATTTCCTCATGACTGAAGCCGAGCGACAGGGCCTGCTCCTTTGAAATCTTCTCCTTCAGCCATTTATGAAAGATAACGGCATTTCGTTTCGACGAGTGGTACGCGCGTTTGCGCTGGGCCTGGCGGTCCCACGTCAAAGACATCTTCCTAAGGACCTCGTCAATCTTCAGGTCCAACTCCGGACTACCCCAGCAAACGCTTTCGGTGGAAAGGTTACGGACCGACTCCGGATAGATACCGCGCCGGCGGAAGGCCTGTAGAAACGCGACGCGATACCCGAGATCGTCATCCGGGACCAGATCGCGATCGGCAGTGATGAGCGCGCGGACATAGTCGCCAAAAGTCATGTCGACGGGTGGCGAATAGTCGAGGGCGCGGATGCACATGTTCAGTACGTGCTCAGCGGTTTTGCTCGCTTCCTTGGCCAAACGATTGACGAGGTCGTGCGAAATCGCGCCCTCGGGTAGAACGCCGGTTCCGCCCGTTGCCAGTCGCACGAGATCAATGCTTCGCTGCCGGTAAATATTGAGGAACGCGTCGAAAACTGCGGCCACTAACACCGCGCCTCGATCGTGAGCCTCGGTTGCGTTCTTCAGATCCTCAGGCGATGGTTCCGCGGGCTTCCACACTCCTTTTTCTTCGTGTCCGATGGCGCTGCGCAGTGCGCCATACCTGCCAATCCCCTGACCGAATTGTTGGGCCAGTTCGCCGAGTAGACTCTGCTTGCTGAGATCGCCGCGAGTTTTTGCGATCTGGTGGCGAAGCGCTTCGGGGACTGTGAAGTGTTGGAAGAGTGCGACGATGTCGGCGAAGGCTTCGTGGAAACCGAGCACGTCGGCGTTGGTAGGTTCGCGGAAGCGACGGTGCAGTCCGTCGAGCAATGCGTGCGTCGTTTCGTGGGCCACGATGTCGTGGGAAAGACAGCAGAAGACTGTTTGACCGGGAAGATTGTCGCCGGCGTTTGATTCGGAAGCGCGGAAGTAGCCAAACAACAACGCGTGCTTGTCGGGACTGTAATAAGCGTTCGCCTCCCTGAGAGCGTGCGGGTAGATTCGCAAACGGCGCACGAAGTAACTCTCGTAATCGTCTTTTGTCTTGACGAGGCGCGGCGCCCACAGTGCGACGCGGCCGAGTGCCTTTTCGAAGTGATCGATGGTCTTCATCGCCACTGCATAGACCATCTGTTGATGAAACTGCGGGTTAGCTTCTGAGGGACGAAGACCGGCCTGCGAGAGTGGCCACGCCTGGTTCAGATCGATCGGCGCATACGCGACGCCGGTTGCAGGATCGACGTCAACGACTTCCAAATACTCGCCGACTGGTCCAGGCGTGAGATCTTCCCAGCGCACCGGTATCGTCGTCTCATTTATCGACAGTGTTTCGAGCTTGGTGCCGGCCAACGGATCGAACGCAAATACTCGCAGCGGACGATTAACGGGATTACGCTTCGGCGGATTGATCGCTTGTTCGAGTATCGTCGCCTCAGCCGGAGTAAGCTGCCGCGGAACTGTTACTTGCGGACGAGAAGTCCGTGCGTGATTGCCAAGCGCGTCGCGCAAGTTGTGCGAAGCTCCCGGTGCAGACGAGAGGGCTTCAGCTAACTTTCGCTTGTCAGCGTCGGACAAGCTCGTGACGTCCTTATCAGGATCGGGAATGAGATCCTCGAGCTCTTTCGATTGTTGTGTGAGTTGAAGAGCTTCGAGTTCCAACATCCGTTGCCGCGCATTCGGCTCGGCAATGCCGAAGCCCGTAAGCACTCTTAACAACGGGAAACTGACGGAGTCTTTCGACTGCTTTTTCAGTGCCGCGGCGCTGGCGGGATTTTGGGCCAGTGCTGTCTTTGCCTGAATAACTCCGCGTCCGAGTCGTTCTTTAAGTGACGCGTTCTCGAGTCGCGCTGAATCACTCAGCGCTTTTCTCACCGCTTCAACGCGCATCCAGCCTTCCGGATATGCGTCGCATTGCGTTTTGAACTTTTGCAGCCAAAGCGCAGCGGCGGAAGCGACCTGCGGCGTCGCTGACGAAGTACCCTGACCGTTCGCATCCACCGTTTTGCTGCAACCGATCCTGGCCCATGGAGTATTCGGACTGTAGGCGGAAAGCGACGTGTCCATCTTGCTGCCTGGTCCATAGTTGCCCGCCATCGTGCGCAGCGGCAGATCGGCGTAAGGTTTTCCGTCTGCCATCACGCCGCAAGCGGCAATCACGCGTTTGAAGCGAGCCGGATAGACGATGTTGTGAGTTGGGAAATTGCCGAAGTTGTTACCGGCAGCAGTTACGATGAACACGCCCAACTCGTAGAGTGCGTTCACTGCATCGGCCCACGCTTGCGAAGCCAGGCCACCCATGCTCATTGTGATCACGTACACCGGGACCTTTGATTTCTTCACTAACGAATGCACGTAATCGAATGCTTTGGCGATGGAACTATTCTGAAACAGGACCACCGAGTTTGCGACGCGAACCGGAATTACGTCGAGAAAAGCTGCGCCACCCAAAGGCGCGCCCTCGATCGTCGAACCGGCGAGCAGCGCGATGGTGGCGGTGCCGTGCCCGAGATTATTTAGAACTCCGTCGCTTTGATCGGTCGCATCGTTGGGATTACCGTCTTCAAAGTTCTTCTGCAGATCGGCGCGTAAAAACTGCGGCTTCGTTATGTGTGCCGGGTCGTAGCCGGTGTCGAAATGGGCGATGCAGACGCGGTTCGCAGGTTGGCCCACTTCGTCACGCGCGAGTTGAAGTTGTGAGTGCGCCTGGTCGCAAAACCAGTAGACGCCATCGCCGGTCGGTAATTTCGGGTTGGCAGGTTCCGGCTGATCACAGGAACGCGTCGCTGCGAACATCTGTTGTGGTTCGGTTCCATAAACCCAACGCTGTTGGAGATCGGGTTCAGCGATTTCGACGCCGCTGAGTCCGGTCACGCCCAGGCCGCCGGCGGTTAGTTGATGACACATGTCCCAGGCGTTGACCTCAACACCATCGGGCGCGGCTTTAAGGATCTGCCACTGCGAAGCCTGCGCCACTCCAAGCTGCGATTCGTCGGCGATACTTTGAAACAGCGGCTCAACTTCAACTTCAAACTTGGCAACGCCCATCGCCAGCGACACCTTCTGCGGAGCCGGCGGCATTTTTACCAACAGTTGTGGTTGACGCGTAATTGCCTTCACGGAGGGTTCCTTTCACATGAGAGTGTGCGGGTGCAAGGCTCGTGAGAGTCAGCCGTGATTTAAACGCGCGGAGAATATTCCAGTGAGAAATGGAAGTCAATGAAAAACCGGAACTACAATTAGTCGCGCTGATCGTTCAGTCGTTCGCGACGCTGGCGTTGGCTTCGGGTTATTCCGCGTGCGAGGGCATGCGGGAGTGTTTGATATGACGCCAGACCCACCAACCGACTAAAAGCAATCCGGCGATTCCGATCAGGAAGTCGAAACGATGAAACCACGTCTTTAAGGTAGGGTCTTTGTCCCACTGCTCACCGAGTTTCTGGCCCACGTAAGCGAGGCCGAGGCACCACGGAAGTGAGCCGGCGAAGGTGTAGATGATAAAGCGCGGGATGTTCATGCGCGCAACTCCGGCGGGAAACGCGATGAACGTGCGGATCGCCGGCAACAGTCGCGCAGTGAAGACGATCAGCTCTCCGTATTTCGCAAACCACCGATCCGCGAGATCGAGATCGTGTCGCGACAACAAAATATACCGCCCGTACTTCTCAATGAACGGACGTCCGCCGTACATGCCCGCCCAGAACGCGACCATCGATCCAACAACGCAACCAACCGCGCCGGCGACGCTAACGCCCCAAAGATTCATCTCGCCTTTCGAAACCAGGTAGCCCGAAAACGGCATGATGATCTCCGACGGCAGCGGTATGCACGCCGACTCGATCGCCATCAACAGGACGATGCCTGAATAACCGAGCATGGAAATTGTAGCGACGATGAAGCTGGAGAGAATCTCGATTATCTTTGCAACCATACGCTAGTGATCGGACCAGCCGTGTTGACCGATTAGCGGAACAAACGCGCAGCCGCCGTGGTCCTCCGCCCGGCGTCCGGTTTCCGTCTTGATTACTCGTATCAGTCGTTGACTATCGCGCGACTCACCAACAGGCACCACTAACCGCCCACCGATCTTTAGTTGTGCGATCAACGGCTCCGGAATCGTTGGTCCACCAGCGGCGACGAGTATGGCGTCGTACGGCGCATTCGCGGCCCAACCAAGCGTGCCGTCAAAACATTTAACCGTTGCGTTGTAGATCCCCAGCTCGCGAATTCGCACCTGGGCCTGGCGCGCGAGATCGGCAATACGTTCGATTGCGTAAACCTGCGCCGCGATCTGCGACAACACTGCAGTCTGGTATCCCGATCCGGCGCCAATCTCGAGCACGCGGCTGTTCGTGTCGAGTTCGAGCAACTCCGTCATGCGCGCGACGATAAACGGTTGCGAGATAGTTTGATTCGCACTGATCGGCAAAGCGTGATCGCCGTAAGCGCGACTCTGCAATGCCTCAGGCACGAAGAAATGACGGGGGACGTTTCTGACTGCTTCGAGGACGCGCAGGTCTCGGATGCCGTAATGATCACGCAAGCGCGCAACCATACGTTCTCGGGGAATGGAATACTCCTGGAGTGAAGCCGGACGATGTTTGTTGGCTGCTTGCACCGGGAGAATTCTAACTTGCTTTAGCTCTTGTGGAGTAGTTCGGAGTCCTTCAGATAATTCCAGGTCTCGATCGCCGTCAGCGCCGAGTGGTCGGTCATGTCGCTGCGCAGCGGCGTCACGGACACATAACCAGACTTCACTGCGTGATAATCCGTGCCTTCAACAGAGTTTGTATTGAAATACTCTTCACCGATCCAGAAGTAGGGCTTGCCGCGAGGATCGATGTGTTCGCTAATGACGGGCCGCGCGTTTTTGATTCCCTGACGAGTAACCATCACGCCCTTGATCTCGCCGGGCGGCAGGTTGATGTTCAGCAGTGCCCCTTCGGGTAAACCTTCTTCGAGGACTTTGCGCGTGGCAACGACTGCAAACGCCGCCGCGTGCGCGAAGTCGAAATTATCGCGCGCCACCAGACTCAATGCGATGCTGGGGACGCCGAGAATTGCCGCTTCCAGCGCGCCTGCAACGGTGCCGGAGTAACTGGCGTCGTCACCTAAATTTCCGCCGTGATTGATTCCTGAAACACAGATGTCCGGCCGTTCCTGTTCGGAAAGGATCTTGTTCAGCGCGAGCGTGACGCAATCGGTTGGAGTTCCGTCAACAGACCAGTGACGGCTATCGAGTTGACGAATGCGCAACGGCCGCGCGAGCGTCAAACTATGCGATGCGCCACTCATCTCCGATGCCGGCGCAACGACGTAGACGTCGCCAATGTCCTTCAGGGCTTCCTCGAGTTTGATGAGCCCGTCGGAATGGATGCCGTCATCGTTTGTGATCAGAATGCGCGTCATACTTTCCCTGAATCCGTGTTAAGCAACACGGATTTTGACAACTCGGGTTGAGACGACTAGTGAGATCGGCGTGTGCAGGGGAGTACTAATCGCGCGGAATGCGCATCCGGCCCTTTTTCTTGTTTCGTTTGCGCGCCAGGGCCGACTTCAGTTTCGCCTTCTGACCTGGGGGAATAAAGAATGCGTGCTTCTTCGCATCTTTGATGATCTCTTCGGTCATCACTTTGCGCTTAAAGCGTCGGAGCGCGCTCTCGATTGATTCACCCTGATTAACTGTAACTATTGCCATTCGTTCTCAGCTTTCCCTTTCAACATCCAAAATTCGGGCCACTATTTAACCACAAACCCACAAAAACACAAAAAGGCAGAACCAATTTTGGCAATTGATCCTTGCCTCTTTGTGCCCTCCTGTGGCTGTGAAAAACTAAACCAGCACCGCCTCGGCCGGTTCCTCCTTCTTCCGGCTCAGACCCTTGATCTGCACCGGCTTGTCGGCCTCTTTCGCGATCGACTGTTTCTGCAACACCATCTCCTGATAAAGCTTGCGCATCATCACGGCTTCTTCGTGCGCTGTCTTCGGACCTTCCATCTCCGGCTTGTTCGGCCGGGCCAGGTCGATCTCGTTCAGGATCAGACTGTGAGACTTGTCAGCCATCGGCACATCTTTGCCGCCGGCGAAAATCTCGTGACGGCCGTGCTCCTGATACCACTTCGCAACGGTCGCATTCTGGTGCATGTTCTCGATGATGTTCCGCCAACCGATACCCGTGTTGTACGCGCAGAAGGAAATCTCACCTTCCTGCGTGCCGTACGGGATGATGCACATCTCGGTGCGACGGAAATCGTAGTTGAAAAGATCCTGGAACCACATTCCCGCGATAAACAGGAAGTTCCAGCGATCCGAACGGCGCTTCTCGATGTCCTGCTCGCTGCGATCGCCGCTGACCTTGCCGTAGTCCTTGCCGGTCAGGCCAAACGACTTGTCAAACTTCTTGAAGAGCTCGTAAAGCGTGAACTGCGATGGCGAGTTGTACGGGTTGTAGTGCTTCAACAGCGTCAGCCCCATCATCAGGTTTGACATCCACTTGCCGCGCGCGGCGTCAGTGATCTTCTGCATGTCTTTGACGAGACCCGGAATGTTGAGAAACTCCGGCACGGGGCGCATCTCTTTGTTTTCCTTGTCGATCATCACCGCCGTGCCGACGCCGCAATTCGGGTGGCAACCGCAGGAGACCTGACCCCATTCCGCGTTTGGACCATGCACGAGGTCCGCGAAATCGGCGAAGGCGCCCATCAATGAAAGCGGGAACCAGTCGCGCGTCGGTTCAGTGATACCAACCTGGTCCTTCACGTCGTGCGCGAGGTGCGAAAGTGTGTAGCGCTGTTGCAGACGACGGTGCTCAGTGATCTCTTCGTCGCGTCCGGTAAACGAAACCGGCTGGAACGAAAGGAACGCAATCTTCTTTGGATTGTCGAGCGCGAAGCGAATGATCGAACCGACCTGGTCGTTGTTGATGCCGTTCACGAGTGTCGTAACCAGCACGATCTCAACACCTGCTTCGTGCAGGTTATTGATCGCTCTCATCTTCACGTCGAACAGATTGCCGACCTGGCGGTGACTGTTCGCGTCGTTGCCGATGCCGTCAAACTGAAGATAAA
>JAICGQ010000117.1 GCA_025923035.1 Pyrinomonadaceae bacterium
AAGAACATGCAGGCGCTCGAAAACGCCGATGGTCCAAACGCGGAGGAGACAAAATCGGCGGCGCAGGAAATCCGCGCAGGCGCGAAAGGGTTTCTGAATATCGAGGTGCAGTTGCCGGCCGGTTACCATCTCAATCCGCAAGCGCCGCAACGCTACAAAATTTCCGTCGCCGGCGGCGGCGTTACAGTGGACCAGAAGGTTGCCGCGCAAACGTCGAAAGACCTGAAACTTCCGCTCCGCATTCCACTTACTTCCGCGGCAACACCCGGTACGGCAAACGTTCGCGCACAGGTCACGCTCTTCTATTGTCGTGAAGACAACACGGGCACCTGCCACATCAAGACGCTGATCTGGCAAGTTCCGGTAAACATTGTTGCGAACGCTTCCGCACCCACTGAGGTGAAACTCCGGGGCAAGTTAACCACCGATTAAAAGGATCTGTTAATATCCCTGCTCCCCTAAATTCATATTCAAGGAGTGAGTGCTGTGGCTGATAAACCATTTCTCACTGACATACAAACTTTGCGCGAACGCGCGCGGAAGCACATCGAGAATGGCGCTGTTACCGAAGGTTATTCAGCGAACCGCGAGACGGTGGTCAAACTTTTGAACGAAGCGCTGGCAACGGAGATCGTTTGCGTACTGCGCTATAAACGACATTACTTCATGGCGTCAGGCATTCATGCAGCAAGCGCGGCGGCCGAGTTTCTCGAACACGCCAACGACGAGCAGGGCCATGCCGATCAGATCGCGCAACGAATCGTTCAACTCCAGGGCGAACCGAATTTCAATCCTGAAGGACTGCTGATGCGCAGTCATGCGGAGTACGTCGAAGGCACAACCCTCGTCGACATGATTCAGGAAGACCTGGTCGCTGAGCGCATCGCCATCGACAGTTATCGCGACATGATCAACTACTTCGGCAACGACGATCCGACTTCGCGACGAATGCTTGAAGGAATACTTGCCGTCGAGGAGGAACATGCCGACGACCTCGTCAGCTTGTTGGAAAAGATGGGTTAGTCTGTGTTCCGATCTTTCGCGCAGATAGGAACACGGATTGTCTGAGAGTGAGTCAAACACAACTAATCCCGGCCGGCCTACGATGTGCCGTAGTTGCGGGTCGATCGTAGGCGCGGGTCAACCTCAATGCGCCGTCTGCGGAGCGCCAACCGCAAACCAGCCGGGGACGTCTCAACAGCCACTCCGTCCTCAGGATCGCGAAACCATTCGCTTCGCCCGCGCGGTTCTCGCTCGTCCGTATAAATTCACCGTCATCTTCCTCGTCGCCAACGTCTTCATATTCATGTTGATGTGGGAGTCGAGCGGGATGAATTCGCAGTCGATGTGGAACGGTTTTCCTGAACCGGTGCTGCTCACCTACGGCGCGAAGATGAATTACCTGATCGCGCTATACCATCAATGGTGGCGTTTCGTTACGCCGGTGTTTCTTCACGTCAATTTTCCGCACCTGTTGATCAACATGTTCAGCCTGTGGATGGTTGGTCCATACGTCGAGAAGTTGTATGGGTCGGCGAAGTTTGTCGTGTTTTGGGTGTTGAGCGGGATCGCCGGTGTGGTTGCGAGTTACTTGACCGTGCGACCGGATCTCGCAACTGGTGCGTTCGCGCGGTTTCTTTTTAAGGAAGCGGACACGCCTTCGGCGGGTGCGTCGGGCGCGCTGTTTGGGTTGGTGGGCGTGCTGTTTGTTTTTGGCATCAAGTTTCGCCGCGAGTTACCGGAAGGATTTAAGAGAGCGTTCGGCGTTGGCATGGTTCCGATCATCGCCGTCAACCTGGTTATCGGTTTTCTCGGTCGGGGCTTTATCGACAACGCCGCGCATCTCGGCGGTTTGGCGGCCGGCGCCGCGCTCGCGTTGGCGGCGGAGTATCGACGTCCTGGTGATCGGACGAGTGTTTCGATCGTGTGGCGCGTGCTGCAGGCGGCGTCGTTGGTGATCGTGGTGGCTGGGTTTTATAAGGTCGTACGGAATTTCAACCGGTCTGTGCCGCCGTCAGCGCAGCAGATTGAACATGCGCGACAGCAGGGGTTTTTCAATTTCGTCGCCGGGTTGCACTCGCTGCAGGAGCAACTGGCGCGAGTTATTCATTATGGCGATACGAGCCAGGTCGAAGCAGTTACGCAAATGGTGATGCTGAGACCCGCGCCGGATGCGCGCGCGGCTGAGCTGCGCGATCGACTGATAGGGATTGTTTCGCAGGCGGCTCGGGCGTCGAACAACCGGCAGCCATTGGACCAGAATTTGACGGCAGAGATAAAAACGTGGCAAGAAGATTACATGGAATGGTTTAAAGGAGCGTACTGATGGAGATTAAGAAAGTTGGAGTTTTGGGATGCGGTTTGATGGGCGCTGGTATCGCGCAGGTGGCCGCGACGGCGGGGTTTGAGACGATTGTGAAAGAGGTTTCGGACGAGTTTATTGCCAAAGGCTTCGGCGGCATTGAGAAGTCGTTGGCGAAGTTTGCCGAGAAGGGGACGATCACTTCCGAGCAGCAGACTGCGATTCGTGGAAGGTTGTCGGGTACGACGTCGTTCGATGCGCTTGCCGATTGCGACATCATCATCGAAGCGATTATTGAGAACCTGGACGAGAAGCGCAGCACGTATCGCCAGCTCGACGAGATCTGCAAGCCGGAAACGATCTTTGCTTCGAACACTTCGTCGTTGTCGATCACGGAGATGATGACGGCGACCTCGCCTGAGCGGCAGCGTCGTTTTATCGGCATGCACTTTTTCAATCCGGTGCCGTTGATGAAGCTGGTCGAGGTGGTGCGGACGATACTAACGGACGAAGATGTTTATGAGCAGGCGGTGGAGTTTGGGAAGAAGCTTGGGAAGGTGCCTGTGCGGGCTGGTGACAAAACCGGGTTCATCGTGAATCGTCTGCTGGTGCCGTACATGCTCGATTCGATCCGGGCGTTGGAGGAAGGTGTTGGATCGATCGTGGATATCGACAATGCGATGAAGCTGGGTTGTGGGTATCCGATGGGACCGTTTACGTTGGGTGATTTCGTGGGGTTGGATACGACTTACTACATTGCCGAGATCATGTTCAATGAGTTTCGTGAGAAGCGTTTTGCGCCGCCGCCGTTGTTGAAGCGGATGGTGTTGGCGGGGTTGTACGGGCGCAAATCGGGTCGCGGATTTTACGACTACACGAAGGACCCCAAGAACCCAACGCCA
This sequence comes from Pyrinomonadaceae bacterium, assembly GCA_025923035.1. Classification (GTDB taxonomy): domain Bacteria; phylum Acidobacteriota; class Blastocatellia; order Pyrinomonadales; family Pyrinomonadaceae; genus PSRF01. The sequence goes on from JAICGQ010000117.1 coordinate 3,205, forward strand.
ATGAACCTGGTCTAAAGTATAGCCACTTTCGACATAAAATAGCCGCTTTCGGCAATATACACAGGTGGGGTCGGCTGCTACAATGCGAGTCGAAGGGAGACTCGATGAGCGAAGACCTCACAAAGAAACTACCGAGCGGCGATAGCGAGAAGATCGCCTTAATCCTCACGACTGTCCAGAACCTTGACACACGGACAACCAACCTCGAAAAACGATTCGATACCCTCGAACAGAAAGTAGACGAGCGACTCTACGACACGCGACCGATTTGGCAGAAAGTGGTTACCGATATTGCTCAAGTGCAAGAGGGTCAGACTCGAGTTGAAGCCGATGTGCATGACATGAAGATCTCCATGCGTGAGATCACATGGCAAATTGGCGAGATAGCTGAGTCATACGTCAGGGTCAAAGGCAAGGCTAGAGAACTCGAGGGAGGTGTTCGCGACCTCGAGCGTCAGCAAAACAAACCAACAAATTCATCAACTTGATGCGCCTCCGAGCATCTCCTATACTGCGAAACGCAGTAACTATTAAGCTCGCGGGGTCGAAGGGATTGCAGCCTACGGTTCACGAAGGCCGTCTTAACGCGGAAGGTTTTCGCTTCGCTGTCGTCGCGAGCCGGTGGAATGAGTTCATCTCCGGCCGCCTGGTCGAGGGCGCGCTGGACGGCTTGGAGCGTTTAGGTGCAAAAGAAGGTCGCGTGGAGGTTTATCGAGTGCCGGGCGCATTCGAAATACCTTTACTCGCCCTTCGACTAGCACAATCGCGCAAATTCGACGCAATAATCTGTCTGGGTACTATTATTCGAGGTCAAACTCCCCACTTCGATTACATCGCCAACGAGGTCGCGCGGGGCATCTCGCACGCGGGACTGGAAAGTGGACTGCCAGTCGTCTTCGGCATCGTAACTGCCGATACGGTTGACCAGGCCATCGACCGCGCCGGAGTGAAACTCGGTAACAAGGGTTTCGAGGCCGCCATGACCGCGGTCGAGTTGGCTAACCTTTACAGGGAAACATTCGAAGCGTGATGAGCATCAGAGATCTTTCTCTTTGTGCTCATCGAATTTAGAAGGCTTTTGGTAATACTTTATGGGTTCGCGACGTAAGGCACGAGAATGTGCCTTGCAAATGCTCTTTGCGGCTGACGTTGCCGAAATGCCTGCGACCGACGTGGTTCGCAGCTACTGGGCAGAGCTCGGCGAAGCTGATCTCGACGAGACAGCGCGCGAGTTTGCCACTCGGCTCGCAGCCGGAACACTTCAAAATCTCGAGTTGCTCGACGATCGTATACGGTCGCGCGCCGAACACTGGCGTATCTCGCGTATGGCTGTCGTGGACCGCAACATTCTTCGTCTCGCGGTCTACGAGTTTCTCTACGAGCCGACGCCCCGCACCGTCGCCATCAACGAAGCTCTCGAAATCGCTCGCCGCTTTTCGACTTACGAAGCTACTCAATTCATCAACGGGATTCTCGACGCCATCAAACGCGATTTAGACGAGCAACAACCGCAACGAAACGTCCAGCCCGAAGCAGAAGACAGCGAAACGGACGCTGCTGATGAATGACGAGTTCGAAGACCGACTCGCACGGATATCAACGACGATCGAGCAAATACGCGCCCTCGAAGGCAAAGACAGGCGTGAGTTGCTTGATTCGCTGTTTCGCAACGTTCACAGCCTCAAAGCCGCCGCTCACGCGAACGGGCTAACCGACTTAGCGGCCCGAGCTCACGAATTCGAGGATTTACTTCAGGGCGTTCGCACCGGCCGCGCGTCGCTCGATGAACTGCCCAACTTTAACTGTCCGCCAAACATTGAAACCGTAATTCCTGCCGAGATCCGTGATTCGTTAAAAGACGAAGAACGTCACCGGCTGGCTGAGTGTGTCGCCGAGAACGCAAACATCTACTTAGTCGAAACCAATTTCGACGTTTCCAACTTCGATCGACAGTTTCAACAGTTGAGAGAAGAGCTAAACAGGACTGGCGAAGTAATCGCGACAGCGCCCAAATCGGAAAAGGGTAAAATCAATTTCCGGATCCTTTACGCGACCAAATCCGATCTTTATCGGATAGTTGATCAGGCCGTGCGTTCCGGCCGGGCGGTCGCCGAAGCGACGGGCAAAGACGTCGCCTTCTCTATGCGAATAGACGGGTCGTTGGACAAATCCGTGTGCGATGCACTCGCGGATCCATTGATGCATCTGGTGCGAAACGCCGTCGACCATGGAATTGAAACGAAAGGTCACGTCGCGATTGAGGCTACTGATACGCGGATGACTGTTAGTGATGATGGGCGGGGCATCGATCCGTCGATCCGTGAAAAAATCTTCGAGCCCGGTTTCTCAACCGCACCCGAAATTACCAGCTTCTCGGGGCGCGGTGTCGGATTAGACGTCGTGAAAAGCGCGATCGAAAAGCTCGGCGGCGCCATTATCGTTTCGACCGGACCCGGTACCGGTACTAAATTCGAGATTAGGTTGCCCAATCCATCTTAGGATGCATTGTGTGCCACTTCGTCGCTCGCTCAAACGCCAGCGCGACACGCAGCGGCGACACCTCGTCGTAAACTCCACCCGTAAACATGATCGCGGCCGGCAGGTCGTTCACGAAACCACACGGCACGACGACAGCCGGATGACCCGTCAGGTTTGTTACTAACAAACTCGCACTTCCCGGCGCGGGACTCACAAACACGTCCCACTGCGACATCAGCTTCTCCATCTCGTGCATCAGCAACGTGCGCGCGCGTTGCGCTCGCAGGTATTCAACGGCCGGAATGAACCGCGAAGTGCGGAAAGTGTTGGGCCAATCGCCGGGTCCCTGACCGGACAACTGGTTGACGCGTCCATCGCGAGTGATGTCGTCGAATGCGGCCGCTGCTTCAGCCGAAAGGATGTACCGCAACGGCCCGGCGGAGAACTTCGGCAACTCGATCGGTACCAGCTTCGCGCCGGCTTTCTCCAACGCTTCAAGCGCCGTTTTGTAGACTGCCCGTCGCTGTTCCGCCGTGCGCTGTTGCTGCGGATTCGGGGTCGCCGGGCCGCCTGGCCCACCTGGCCCACCCGTTCCTTCAAACTCAGCCTTTAAATATCCGATTCGCATCGTGCTGATGTTCGTATCAGGGTTCCAGTTGAACGGCGCGTCGCCAACGGTGATGTCTTTACCGTCCGGACCGTAGATCGCACTCAACGCGGCGGCACAATCCTCGACGCCGCGACACATCGGACCGATCTTGTCCATGGTCCAACTCAATCCCATCGCCCCATACCGGCTGACGCGGCCGTACGTCGGACGCAAACCCACCACGCCGCAACGCGACGAAGGCGAAACGATCGAACCGAGTGTTTCCGTGCCGATTGAGAAACCAACCAGTCCCGCGGCCGTCGCCGAACCCGGTCCGGCAGATGACCCACTCGATCCCTGTTGCGCTTCATCGGGCTGCCACGGATTCCGCGTCACACCCGCGAACCATCGTGCGCCTTGCGCGAGCGCTCCCATCGACAGCTTCGCAACGAGCACCGCGCCCGCTTCATTCAATCGCTCCACGACAGTCGAATCGTAATCGACAACTTGATCGCGATACGGTTCGGCGCCCCACGTCGTCTTGATTCCTTTGGTAGCGAAAAGGTCTTTCGCGCCCCACGGAATGCCGTGCAGCGGTCCGCGATACTTGCCGCGTTTGATTTCCGCGTCGGCAGCAGCGGCCTGTTTCAACGCGAGCTCTTCAGTCAGCGTCACAACGCACAGCAGTTTCGGACCGTAGCGCTTCAGCCGCGCGAGATACATCTTCGTGAGTTCGGTCGACGATACCTTGCGCGTGCGAATCAACTCCGCGAGCTGAGGCACGGTCGCAAACGCGAGATCGTCGACGCTCTTGAAGGCAGGCAGCTCGACTTTGCCAAAACGAAACTTCGTGCGTGGTGCGTAGAGTTCCTTCTTCGCGCGCGTGGGATGGAAGGCGATTGCGGGTTCGGTATCGAGCGGAACCTCGATCTTTCGCACACTCTCGTAAGCGTCGAGATTGCGATTGACACCGGCGAGCGCCATTGCTTCCTGCGCGTCGGTGAGTTCGATGCCGATAAGCTTTTCCGCTTCGTGCATCATCTCTTTGGTGATGCGAGGCGCGGGTGTCGGCGATGGTGAAGGCGCCTGGGCGAGAAGGTCGGGTTTCGACGCTGTGGCAATTCCAAGTGCGGAAAGCAGCTTGATGAACGATCGTCGTCCGATACGGATCTTTTTGATTTTCATGGTGATGGGCTTCCGTATTTTAGTTTCGTCACCTTCGCTTTACCGAAGCGATAGATCGTGACGATGAACAGGTTGTCGTACTCAGTTTCGGGAATCTCCGGGAACTTCTCATTACTCAGCGCCGAGACGATCGCGGGTACGGAGTTGTTATGACCGGCGACAAAGATCGTTTGGCCGCGATGGACGGTTTGCATCTGGCTCACGAGCTCGTCGGTCTGTTTGGAGTTCAGCAGTGTCACCGGAACACCGCTGCGATCCGAGAGCGGCTTCACCGTTTGCTGTGTGCGCTTGTACTGCGTCGCATAGATCGCGTTGATACCGGCGTCCGCAAACATTCGCGCGATCTGCTGTGCGCGTGCGAGTCCTTCCGGAGTCAAATCAGGGTCGGGATTCTCCGGCTCGATCTTCTTCTCCGCGTGCCGAACGAGAATGACTGTCGTGAGCGGTCGAGCGAACGTCGCAAAGTAGGCGAACACCACGACCGCGCCAAAGACCGCAAACAGCATCGCAAACACTACAATGGTTTTCAGCCTCGTCCGTGGCTCGTGAGCTTCTTCCATTTGTGATCCTGTGATCCGCGATCCGTGGTACCTGACCGCTTGAGTGCAATTGAATTCGGGAGATGATAGTCTATCGACACACCAAAACTAAACGGATTTTCAGACTTTGAGCCAAATACCAAAAACTGATCTGTCGGAACGGATAGCGGAAGAATTTGGGGCGAACGCCGCCTATGTCCAGGGGCTATGGGATCGGTTCCAAAGCAATCCCGCGCTAGTCGACGACTCGTGGCGGTCGTATTTCACCGAACTACTGGGCGATGGCGCTCGTGGTAACGGCGGCGCAACGGCCGCAGCCCCGGCACGCGCATCGGAACCGAAGCCATCCGCGGTTGCTGCACCCGCGCCCGAGCCGGACGTCGAAGCATTTCCGATCCGTGGTCCAGCAGCCAAGATCGTCGAGAACATGGAGACCAGTCTCTCCGTTCCGACGGCAACTTCCGAACGACGCATCCCGGTAAAACTGCTCGACGAAAACCGCCGCATCATCAACAAGCATCTCGCCGAAAACGATCGCGGCAAAGCTTCTTACACGCATCTGATCGCGTGGGCTGTGTTGCGTGCGCTTGATGAGTTTCCACAACTCAACGACGGTTTCGCGAACGTCGACGGCCAGGCGACGCGCTTGAAACGGTCGAATGTGAATCTCGGCGTCGCAGTTGATCTGACGAAGAAAGACGGAACGCGCACGCTGCTCGTGCCGAACGTCAAGAACGCGAACCATCTAACTTTTTCCGAGTTTCTGGCGGCGTACGACGACGTCGTCAAACGGGCGCGTGACAGTAAACTTCAAATTGCCGACTTTCAGGGGACGACAGTTTCACTAACCAATCCCGGCACACTCGGCACTGCCGCTTCGATTCCGCGATTGATGGCGGGCCAGCCGGTGATTGTCGCGACCGGCGCGATCGAGTATCCGGCTGAGTACCAGGCGATGGCGCCCGAAGCGTTGTCGCAACTCGGGATCAGCAAGGCCATCACGATCAGCAGCACTTACGATCACCGCATCATTCAAGGCGCGGAGTCGGGCGCGTTTCTCGCGCGCGTGCACGAGCTGATCACCGGCAAGCACGATTTCTACGTCGACATCTTCAAAGACCTCGGCATCCCGTACGTGCCGTTTCGCTGGAAGCTCGATCGCAACCCGTTCTTCCTGACCGGCGATCAGGTGCGCGAACAGACGCTGAAAGAAGCGCGGGTGATCGAGTTGATAAATGCGTATCGCGTACGCGGCCATTTGATCGCGGACATCGATCCCTTGCACGCGTTGCCGCTGCTGTATCACCCGGAGCTCGACATCGAGACGTATGGGCTAACGATTTGGGACCTCGATCGAACGTTCATCGTCGATGGTCTCGCGAACCGCGATAGCATGACGCTACGCGAAGTGCTCGACATCCTGCAGCGCGCTTATTGCGGCAAAGTTGGTGTCGAGTATCGTCACATCCAGAGCAAAGAAGAAAAGAATTGGATTCGCCAGCAGATACGCGGCGAGTTTGTCGAACCGCAGCCGGTTTCAGTTGAGGTCAAAAAGCGGCTGTTGTGGAAACTGATTTCCGCGGAACAGTTCGAGCGTTTTCTGCACACGAAGTATCTCGGCCAGAAACGTTTTTCGCTCGAAGGCTGTGAGACGGTGATTCCGGTTCTCGATCGTTTGATCGACGGCGCCGCCGAACGGGGTGTGAACCATATCGTGTTCGGCATGGCCCATCGCGGCCGTCTCAACGTGCTCGCGAACGTGATCGGCAATTTGTGCGAACGGATCTTCGCGGCGTTTGAAGGTTCGGTCCATCCGGAGTTTCCTGCCGACGAAGGCGACGTGAAGTATCACCAGGGCGCGACCGGCGAGCGCGAATTGGGCGAGGGACGCAAGGTAAGTTTGACGTTATCGCCGAACCCGAGTCACCTCGAAGCGGTCGATCCGATCGTCGAGGGTATGGTCCGCGCGAAGCAGGACAGAATGATGGGCCAACAGGACCTGTCGCGTGAGCAGGTGATGGATCTCGCCCTGCCTGTGTTGCTGCACGGCGATGCTGCTTTCGCCGGACAGGGCATCGTGATGGAAACGTTGAACCTCGCGCAGTTGAAGGGTTATCGCACGGGCGGAACGATTCACATCATTATCAACAACCAGATCGGCTTCACGACTTCACCCGAGGCTGGACGTTCGACGATCTACTCGACCGACGTCGCGCGAATGACGCAGTTGCCGATCTTTCACATCAATGGCGACGATCCGGAAGCCGCGTATCGCGTGCTGCAAATCGCGCTCAATTACCGCCAGGAGTTCAATAAGGACGTTGTGCTCGATCTCGTGGGTTTCCGACGCCTTGGTCACAACGAAACAGACGAACCAAGCTACACCCAGCCGCTGATGTATGCGCGTGTGAAAGCGCATCCCGGTGTGCGGGCGGTCTACGCCAAGCGGTTGATCAAAGAAGGCGTCGTCACTGAAGACGAGGTCAACAACCTGATCGCGGAGCGCGTGCGCCGTTACGAAGATGGGCTCGCGAATGCGAAGCGGAAAGTGGCTGAAGATCCGCCGCAACCGCAGCGTCGAGTAGAAGAGATCGACGGATCGATCATCGTTCCGACGGGCGTCAACCCGGAGATCATCAAAACCATCGCGCACAAGATCGCCGTCGTTCCTGAAGGTTTCAACGTCAATCCGAAAATGGTGGGCCAACTCGCGCGACGCGCGAAGATGGGCGACGGCAGCGCGCCGCTCGATTGGGCGTTTGCGGAGTCTGCTGCGTTTGGATCGCTGGTGCTCGAAGGCACACGCGTGCGTTTGAGCGGGCAGGATTCGGGGCGTGGCACGTTTAGTCAACGTCACGCCGTTTTATACGACACGCAGACCGGAAAAGCGTGGGCGCCGCTCTCGGAGTTGCGCTCGGAAGAAAATCCCGACGCGCGTTTCGATGTGTTCGACAGTTCGCTTTCTGAAGAAGGCGTGTTGGGTTTTGATTACGGGTATTCGGTTGTGAACGACGACGCGCTCGTGTTGTGGGAAGCGCAGTTTGGTGATTTCGGAAACGGCGCGCAGACGATCATCGATCAGTACATTGCTGCCTCAGAAGACAAGTGGAAACAGAAATCGCGCGTGGTGATGTTGTTGCCGCACGGTTACGAAGGACAAGGACCGGAACACTCGAGTGCGCGACTCGAACGCTACCTGCAGCTCTGCGCTGAAAACAATCTGGCGGTGTGTTATCCGACGACTCCTGCACAATATTTTCACTTGTTGCGACGGCAAGTCAGGCCGGGAATGGAACGGCCGCTCGTGGTGATGACGCCGAAGAGTCTGCTTCGTCTGCCTGCCGCTTCGTCGACGATCGATGAGCTTGCCGGCGGTGGGTTCAAGCCCTTGATCGACGATCCGGAGATCGCAGATGCCGCGGCAGTGAAGAAGGTCGTGCTTTGCAGTGGCAAGGTTTACTACGACCTGGCTGATGCGCGTAAGAAGGCGTCGGAGATGCGTGTGGCGATCGTTCGCCTGGAGCAGTTTTATCCGTTTCCGTTGACGAGCGTTCGCGAGGTTCTGGCGCGTTACGAAAACGCGCGCGAGCTTGTTTGGGCGCAGGAAGAACCGCAGAACATGGGCGGCTGGACGTTCATGCAGGAGCGTTTGGAAAACCTGCTGCCTTCATGTGAGCGGCCGCGATACGTCGGACGCGTGGCATCGGCCAGTCCCGCGACGGGTTCGTACAGCATTCACCAACACGAGCAGACCCAGCTTGTAGCAGATGCGTTGTCCGTCTCGGCTGACGAGGTGACTTCGGTGACAAGCCCGGCTCCACGCGCGGACGTCGGAATCAGCTCGTAACCTTAGTCAAGTCCGAGTCATCCGTGTGGGCCGCGGCCAGCAGTCTCTGGCGTTCGAAGTGATCGGCGATCTCTTCCGCAGTCTTACGTCCGACGAATGGTGTTAATTCATTAACGCCGGCCTTCGAGATTCTCTGTATCGAACCGAAGTGTCTTAACAATCTCCCTTTCCGTTTATCACCAACGCCCGGAATGGCAGTTAGTTCAGAAGTGAAATCGCGTAACTCGCGGCGTTTGCGGTGATACGTGACGGCGTAACGATGCGTCTCGTCGCGGATCATTTGCAACAGCCGCAAAATCAGCGAGTGTGAATCGAGATAGATCGGTTCATCTTCCCGCCCCTTCATCAGCAGGTACGCAACCTCGTCATGACGTCGCGGCGGTTTGACGACGCCAACCATCGGAATCGCCTCCAACCCAAGCTCACGCATCGCCACACCAGCCGCTGAGAGCTGCGCCTTCCCACCGTCGATCACGATCAGATCGGGCAGCGGTTTTCCTTCTTCAAGCACTCGTCGATAACGCCGCGTCACCACTTCGTGCATCGACGCGAAATCGTTCGCGCCTTCCACACTGCGAATGCGAAACTTGCGATACTCCGACCGGGTCATACTTCCGTTTTCGCAAACGACCATGCCGGCAACGTTCTCCGCGCCCTGGATGTGCGAGATATCAAACCCCTCGATCCGCGCGGGAAAATGTGGCAGCTCCAACGTTTCCTGAAGCTCTTCGAGCACGAGCTTCATGTCCGGCTTCAACACACGGAAGCGCTGTTCGAAGGCGTTCTTCGCGTTCTTATCGACGAGGTCG
>JAICGQ010000118.1 GCA_025923035.1 Pyrinomonadaceae bacterium
ACGGCCTGGCGGGCTTCCTCAACCTCTTCAGGCTTGAAGGAAACCGCACCGACAACAGCGTGTCCACCGCCACCATATCGCTCGCAGATCTTCGCGATATTGTGAGTGCGTGGCTTGGGGGCCCACGGGTTCGACCCGACCGAGATCTTCGTCCGCTGCGGTCCACGCGTGAGCGCGACCGAATAGGTCGTTTCCGGGAACAAATAGTACGGAATGAACTTATTGAACCCCTCGTAACCCTCATCAACCAGATCAAACTGCACGACAGCATTCGCACACGTCGCTTTGCGTCGCACCGCTTCTAACGTTTCGAGGTGTTGCTTGAAAATCGGTTGCAAGCGCCGCTGCACTTCCGCGCCAGTCGCCACCGTTTCGAGCGAATCAACTGTGAGGTCGCGAATGATCTGTTCGATGAAATGATCGTCGGGATCGGATTCGATCACCTGCATCAACTGCAACGCCGGCTCTTTCAACTCGACGCACTGCGCCGGTGATTCATAGAGCGCGCCGTCGATCACATGCGCCCAATGCACCAGCGACTCGATCGGCCGCGTGTCAAATCCAAACCGTTCGCGCGCTACATCAGCGATAAACTCCGTACACGACTTTCTCGTCGCATCCAGAAACTTCCGCCCCGACGTGTCAGCGCGAAAATGCGCCTCGTCTTCAGGCGTCAAAAACGCCGACTCATGATGATCGAACCACCACGTCAGTTTCTCTGACGCCGCATATTTGAAATCGACGATGGCATTCTCGTCCGAGTCAAACATGTTCAAGTCAAACAGATTGCCGGGACGATGCAGGAGGCCGGTGTAGTTGACCTCCGCGTTGGGATTGATGCGTTCTTTGTAGAACCGTGTGAACGTGGCCGCCGATGCGACGCCGTCGAAGCAGTGACCGTGATAGAGGACGCGAAGTTTCATGCAGGCTCGAGTGTCCACAGACTATTTCGGATCCGTTTTCGCTGTGGCTGGAGCTTGAACTTTCGTCGCGATGAACTTGTCAACTTCCTCTTCGATCAGTTCGCCGTTAACGACCCACGCTTTTTCGGTAAGCACGTCGCCTTTCTTGTTCACCTTTTCAGGTTCGAGAAAGATGTTCCAGGGCGAACCCCAGTTGCGATGGTCTTCGGTGAGTTGCCGGTAAGCATAGTGTGGTGTTTTTGACTTGTCCTGGCGAGATTCGGATTCAATCACTACCGGATAGGGTGGACCACTCTCGCCGAAGAAGCTCTTCACCTCATCTCGCGACGCGTATTCGCTGACGCCGATCACCTGGAAACCGTTGTCTTTGTATTTCTCGTAGAGTTTCGCGGCGAGCGGCGCTTCATTCTTCCAGTTTCCGCACCAGGGAGCGAAGTAGACGATCATTACCAGCTTCTTGTCCTTCATCAGTTCACGCAGGTCGCTGTTTTTTTCGGACTGGAGGTTCGGGAGGTTCCAGGTTTTGTAGTTCACGGTTTTCTCGACGAGTGGAGAGTACTCGTGGCTCTGCGCGTAAGCCGCGAGCGGCAAGGTTAGGAGAGTGAGAAGTGCGACGAACAACTGCTTCTTCATGTTCTTACTCCTGAAGGTTCCCACGATTAACTCAAATCAATTCGCGGCACTCGCGGTGACTGCTTCTTCAAGCAATGGCTTGACTGCCGCTTCCCAACCGGCTTTATCGCGCGCGCCGATGATTTTGTGACGAATACGTCCCTGCCGGTCGATTATGTAAGTGGTCGGAAGCTGCGGGTGCTCGAGTTTTGCTTTCGCATCAGCGCCACCCACCAGCACGTCATACTCAAACTTCGCGACCTGCTCCTGATACGCGTTGATTCCGGCGGCGTCGTCCTCGGTTGACGCGCCGATCACTTTCAATCCCTTCGCCTGAAGTTCATGTTGCAGCGCGTTCAGCTCAGGTATTTCTTCGCGACACGGAATGCACCACGTGGCCCAGAAGTTAAGCAGCACTACCTGCCCCTGAACTTCCTTGAGACGAAACGGTGCACCGGCGAGTGTTTGAAACTCAACATCGGGGGCCGGTTCGAAGTTCGTACCAGCGGTTGCTGCAGGCGGCGCGGGCGCCGGAGTGGTTCCGAGATTGAGTTTTCCTTCCCAGTTTGGCAGCCATGCTGCTATTCGCCCGCTCGTAAGCAGTGTCGATTGTCCGCTCATCACGAGCACGCCGACGAGTATCAACACCACACCGGAAACGACCTCGACCTTGTGCAGATGCTGGCGAAAGTTCTTATAGAAACCAAGGAATTGATTGATGCCCAGACCCGTCAGCACGAACGGCACCGCCAGCCCGGCAGAATAGAACGCGGAAAGGACCAGTCCGCTGCGCCAGCCGCCACTCGTCGCCGCCAACCCTATGATGCCGCCGAGAATCGGACCGATACACGGTGTCCAACCAGCAGCGAAGGCCATTCCGAGGGCCGCGGAACCCAGCATGCCCCGCGGTTTACTGTCGGAAAATTTGCGCGTGTCCTTGTAGAGCGCGGTAATCTTCAACAGACCGATCAGTTGCAGACCGAAAGCGATGATGACGAGACCGCCGATGATGCGGACCCAGGGATTGTTTGTGATCGCGCTGCCGACGAGACCCGCGGTCGTTCCGAGTAGCAGAAAGATCACTGACAATCCGGCATTGAACGCGAGCGAGTTGAGAATCACCGCGCGACGACTACTCGCTCCTTCTTTCAATGAGTCGATGCTGACGCCGGAGATCAGCGAGATGTAGCCGGGCACGAGCGGCAACACGCACGGCGAGAGAAACGAGAGTATGCCCGCCGCGAACGAAATCACGACGCGAAATAAAGTAATTCCCTGGTCTTCCATAATTATTGACGCTCGTTAACGAGGATCTTGATCCAATTCTCCAACGCGTCCAGCTCGTCTTCGTCGGCGCCGATCGAAATGAATCGAACGTTGCCGTTGCGATCGAGCAGAAACGTGGTCGGGATCGAATACACGCCGTAGTTCAAATTGTTTACGTCCGATTCGCTGACCATAACACCATACGGCAAACGGTTGCGCTTCTTGAAGTCGCGGAGGTAGGTCAGCTCCTCGGGGCGATCCACCGGACGGCCTTCGGCGTGGCCGTAATACTTGGTCACGCCGAGCACAACCAGTCCCTTGTCCTTATAAGTGTCGTGCCATTTCGAAAACTTTGGCAAGGTGATGCGGCATGGTCCGCACCACGGCGCCCAGAAGTCAAGCATCACGACCTTGCCGCGCAGGTCAGACAGTTTGACCGCCTGCTGATCGATCCACTCAGCGCCCACAATTTCGGGCGGTGGCTGTGAATCCGGAAGCTTTTTCTCTTCCTTGAAGATATGCAGTGGATCCGCATCCGGCTGGATTCTCAGTAACCGTCCCGTCATTTGTCTATACAGATTCGCCGATGGCAGCGAAAGCGAATCAACCCGAAGATCCCGCATGAGATTTACGGCATCTTCTTTGCGGCCGGTTTGGATGTACGCGTCGGACAACAACAGGGCCGACTTTGTCAGCATGTCGTCGCGTTTATACGATTCGGATTTATTTTTCTTCGCGAACTCTTTCGACGCCAGCATCATCCGGGTGGCATGCGTCACGACCGATGCGTAGTTCTTCGCGCGCAGGTAAGCGTCGGCAATCAAAAACTCCATACGGTAGCGATCGTCAGGGTTTTGCGGCTCGTGCTTGCCGTAGTCGGCAACTGCAGCGACGGCGTCCGGTAGTCGATCTTTTTTCACCGAGTAAAGCACGACGACGTTTCGCGCTGCCTGTGCCTTAACGCCGTCCGGAGTCTTCTTTAATAGCGACTGCATTGTCGAAAGAGCAGAGTCGGCGTCGGCGGCCAGGTGATAGAGCATGCCCAGGTAGTAAATATCGTCGCTGGATAACTTTGTGCGGGCGCTCAGAATGCCGGCGTTTTTGACGGCGAGTTCGCGTTGCTCTTTCTTCGTTTTTTCTTCGAGCCCGGGATCGTACGGGAGGTTCTGTTTGTTGAATTCCTGGTAGCGCCGGCCGAGGTATCCGTTTGCTTCTTCGTATAGGGCTTGTGCGGGACGATCGTCAGGTTTAGCGGCAGCGTCGTCGGCGTGCAACGCCTGCGCCAGGGCAGACGTTGTCAACGCGAGAAAAAGAAAAGCGACGGCTGAAAGCCTGAAAACCATTTCTGATCGTTGATCCGTGGTTAATGTTTAGGCGCGCACCAGGTCGAAGCGACTTGGACTAAAAGGTCCCAGCAATGGAGAAGTGACGCCTGCGACGACCGCTTCGGCAATCAGTTCACCAGTGACGGGAGCGAGTAGGATTCCGTTTCGGTAGTGCCCCGTTGCATAAAACAGCCCGCCAATTTCATCACAAGGCCCCAGCACAGGCAAATTGTCAGGAGCGCAGGGACGCAGTCCGGCCCAGGTGTCGACGATGGGCAGAGCGGAGATTGAAGGCGCGATTTCCTCGCCGTTTTTAAGAATCGTGCTGATTCCGCCGCCAGTCACCTCCTTCGCGAAACCGGCGTGTTCGCTGGTCGAGCCGGCGAGCAGCCGGCCGTCGCGACGCGGCACGATGTAGCCGCGCGGGCTGTAGATCACGTGACGCGTCAGTTGCGGACGGGCGTCGAAACTGATCATCTGACCGCGCACTGGTTCGATTACCAGCGCCGGTTTTTCTCCCGTCGGAGTGAGCCGGATGAAGCTCGACCACGTTCCCGCAGCAATCACTACCGATGGACAACTGATAAAACCGCGCGAAGTTTGCACGCCCGTGATGCGATCTTTTTCAATCTTCAACGACTCGACGTTCGTGCCGGTCACGATCGAGACGCCGAGTTGCGTGACGCTGTTTGTGAGCGCGCTGAGTAGTCGTCGATTCTCAACCTGCACGTCGAGTGGGAAACGCAGTGCAGCGAGGACGCTCGAACTGATGCACGGCTCCAACTGTTGCGCCTGCGACTGCGTGAGTTTTTCGACGGCCAGACCGGCCGCGGTCTGCCATTCGTAACGCTTTTCGATCTCGACGAGGTCGTGGTACGTGAGTGCGAGGTAAAGCGTACCGGTGGTGTCGAGTTCGACGTCGATTCCGGTTTCTTCCTGCAGAGAAGCGGCGAAGCCGGTGTAAAGATCGCGGCTGCGCGAGGCGAGCCGGAAGAACTCGTCCTGTGAATTTGCCTCGGCTTGCGGCGCGAGCATACCGGCGGCGGCAAACGAAGCTTCGTGCCCAATGCTGCCGCGTTCGATCAAGCAGATGTCGCCGGCGTTACGCTGAGCAAGGGCCCGGGCGATCGTTAGACCAATCACGCCGCCGCCGATTACGACGACGTCTGCGGAGTGTTTGACAGAATCTATTTCGTTTTGAACCATTTACGCGCTAAGATTCAAAAACTGAAACCTTCGATCTGAGACCATAAATGCATCGTATCACACTGATTCCGGGCGACGGCATCGGCCCCGAAGTGGCTTCAAGCGTGGTGAGAATCATTGAAGCTGCGGGCGTCGAGGTTCAATGGGAAACACATTTCGCGGGCGCCCAGGCGCTCGAAAAGTTTGGCGAAACTCTGCCGCAGGATCTGCTCGACTCGATCCTCCGCAACAAGGTCGCTTTGAAGGGACCAATCACGACTCCCGTCGGTAAAGGTTTCACCTCTGTAAATGTCGGATTGCGCAAGGCACTCGATCTTTACGCGAACCTGCGCCCGGTGCGCGCTTTGCCAAACGTGCCTTGCCGTTATCCGGAACTCGATCTGATAGTCGTTCGCGAGAACACGGAGAGTTTGTACGCCGGGCTGGAACACATCGTCGTGCCGGGTGTGGTTGAGAGTCTGAAGATCATTACGGAGAAGGCGTCGACGCGCATTGCTCGTTTCGCTTTCGAGCATGCGCGGAAAGAGTCGCGGAAGAAAGTGACTGCCGCGCATAAGGCCAACATCATGAAGCTCTCCGATGGGCTGTTTCTCGATTGCTTCCGGCGCGTTAGCCTGGACTATCCCGACATAATCGCGGATGACAAGATTGTCGACAACGCGTGTATGCAACTGGTGATGCGTCCGGAACAGTTTGACATCCTGTTGCTCGAGAATCTTTACGGCGACATCGTTTCCGATCTCTGCGCGGGGCTCGTTGGTGGATTGGGCCTCGTTCCCGGAGCGAACATTGGTGAGAAGGGCGCGGTCTTTGAAGCTGTTCACGGATCGGCGCCGGACATCGCCGGTCAGGGCATCGCCAATCCGACAGCGTTGCTGCAATCGGGCATCATGATGTTGCGTTACATCGGCGAACGAGACGCGGCAGACAAAATAGAAACCGCCATGCTCGCCGTTTTCACGGAGGGCAAAGTCCGCACGCGCGACATCGGCGGCACCGCCAAAACCGCCGAGTTCGCCGACGCGATCATTCAGAAGATGAATCAATGAAAAAAGTTCTGATCAGCTAGTAAGAACACGTCTCAAACAAGCGGTCGCAATTCAGTCCCAGACGCATTTCTTCTCGAGGAGCACCACCATGCCAAAGAAGTCCTTCTGGACCTTCGCCCTTGCTCTAACCGCGTTCTGCCTTGCCCTTCTGTTTGCCGGAAACGAGAGCGTCCAATCGCAGCGACGCGAGGTGACGCCGCAGGATCTGCAACGACGCCGCGATATCGAGGCTGAGTTGCAGTCGATCGCTGTCGTTGAGCGCAAGCTGATGATCTCGATGCGCGACGGCACGCGCATCGCGACGGACGTCTACCGGCCGAAAGACACGTCGAAAAAGTATCCGACGATCTTCGTCCGCACGCCTTATAACTTCAACTTCTGGGACGTCCGCAACGGCGCGCCGCGAGATCTGTCGAGCGAACTCGAAGCCGTCAAACGTGGCTACGCGCACGTCACGATGAACGAGCGCGGGCGCTTCTTCTCTGAAGGCAACTACGACATTCTCGGCCCACCGCTCACGGACGGCGTCGACGAATTCGCCTGGATTCAGAAACAGCCGTGGTCCAATGGAAAAGTCGGCACGATCGGTTGCTCTTCGACGGCGGAGTGGCAATTGGCAGTCGCGGCGCAAGGCCATCCGGCGTTTACGACGATGATCGCGCAGGGATTTGGCGCGGGCGTCGGACGTGTTGGTGGGTTTTACGAGCAGGGAAACTGGTATCGCGGCGGCGCGGTGCAGATGTTGTTCATCGCGTGGCTTTACGGCCAGCAGAACCAGGTGCGTCCGATGTTTTCGCCGAAAGCAACGCAGGAGGAACTGATGCGCGCGGCGCGCGCGTTTGACCTCGCGCCACAGTTGCCGCAGGTCGACTGGTCCAAAGCGCTGCGACATCTTCCCGTCAAAGACATCATGAAAGCCGCCGGTGGTCCAAACGGCATCTTCGCGGATCGCATGCCGGTCGACACCGGCGGCGCGATGATCGAGCGCCAGCCGAACGATCGCGCGTGGTACAAAGGCGGACTGTGGCACGACAACATGAAGATCGACATTCCGGGTTTCTGGTTCATGTCGTGGTACGACGTGTCGATAGGTCCAAACCTCGCCGCCTTCAATCATGTGCGCAAGACGGCATCGCCGGCAGTTGCGAATCAACAGTACGCAGTTATCGCGCCGACGCTTCACTGCGGTTTCCGTCGTGCGACTGAAAACACGATCGTCGGCGAGCGCAGCGTTGGCGACGCGCGTTTGAACTACGACGAGCTGACGTACGGCTGGTTCGATCACTTTCTCAAAGGCGAGAACAACGGCGTTCTCGAAAAGATGCCGCGCGTGCGTTACTACACGATGGGCCTCAACAAGTGGCAAACATCTGACGTGTGGCCGCCGCGTGGCGCGCAGCCGCTGACGCTTTTCCTGTCGAGTGGCGGCAAGGCGAACACTGCGGCCGGCGACGGTGCACTGGTCGAGGTCTCGCCGGCGACGGACAACGCGGATCGTTTTGAATACGATCCGCTGAATCCGGTGCCGTCGATTGGCGGGAACGTTTGTTGCACCGGCAACGCGATTACCGCAGGCGCTTTCGATCAGCGGCAGAATGAGTCGCGTCCTGATGTGCTGGTTTACAGTACGGAGCCGCTGAAAGAAGGAATCGAAGTTAGTGGTCCAATCGAGGTGACTTTGTATGTTTCCTCTGACGCGAAGGACACCGACTTCACGATCAAGCTGCTCGACGTTTATCCCGATGGCCGCGCGTACAATCTCGACGAGACGATTCAGCGCATGCGTTACCGCGACGGTTATGACAAGCCGAACGTCTGGATGCAGGCAGGTAAGGTTTACAAGGTGACGTTGTCGCCGCTGACGACGAGTAACTATTTCGCTGCCGGACATCGCATTCGGATCGAAGTCTCCAGCAGCAATTTCCCGCGCTTCGATCGCAACCTCAACACTGGCGGGAAGAACTACGACGAGACTACGGGCGTGGTCGCACGCAACGCGGTGCATCATTCCAGACAGTATCCATCAGCAGTGAAGCTCTCGGTTGTTCGCAGCATGGTGTCGAGAGGAGAAAGCCGATGAACGGAGCGATGATTGGAATCCTGGTGGCAGTCCTGATGGGTGGCGCCGTTTTCATCTGGCTGCAAAAACGCAAACAGTAATCTACGCCGTCGACGTTGATGCGCGGACGAAGGGTCAACGAGAGCCTTTGGGGTGTGCTCAACGCGGGTCTCATCGTCGGCTTGTCAGACGACGCTCCGCTCGCTCTCGTAGGCGCCGACTTCCCGGCTGGTCCATGGCTCGGCATCCTGCTCTTCGTCGCGCTGATTGTTCTGCTGTACGGCTGGATGCTCGTCGCGCGAAGGCGATGAGCTAACAGTGGCTCTTCACATCGAGGTACAGACTAACAGGGCTTTCGGCGACTTTCTTGCCGTTCTTCGTTTTTGTTAGTGTTCCTCGAATTATCGACTTGCCTGCATCTACGAGCGCCTGAAGGTTCTTGTGTTGAACGAACTCGCCGTCGAAACGGTAACCGAATCCATTGCCCGATTCTGATTCGGTGATTAGCAGGACGCGACGGCGCGTGATGAGCGAAACGATGGTGCGTTGGCTGTTAGATCCTCCCTGCGCCTGCGCATTAATCGTGCCCTTGCCTTGTATTTCACCTTTAGCTGGTTCCCGCCACCAGAAGTTCAGAAACGCAATTTCCTCAAAACCTTTGGGCGTTTTGCTCAGGTAAAAAGTGCCTGATGGTGGCTGAGAGTCGAAGTCGAAGATTTCAAGCGGTGGTGGGGCTGCCGGTGGGACAAAGATTGTTTTCACTTCGATGCGGCTTGGGTCGCAACGTTCGATCTTTGGCAGTTCGAGTGGCGTGCGTGAAATGAAGATTCTCTCGGTAACAACGCCAAGAACGAACGCTAATATTGCCACCGCGAAACGAAGAATCAGGCGTTTCATTAAAAGGTTCCTCCGAGGTTCAAAGTAAGCGAGTGGAGCAACCACGCCAACGTTACAGCCACCGCCCGGGAGCTGTGGTTATCACCAGCGCGCCGAAGGACGAAGGTCCGAAGGTCGATAGTTCTTTAAATCAATGTAATCCGTTGACAATTCATGCGGTGAAACGTTAGATCTTCCCGCCATTTCAAATCCATCCAACGAGGCTCGTGATATGACCACCTCTCGTCGTGACTTTATCAAGACGGCCGGGGTTGCTGCCGGTGCGCTGACGCTGCCGCAGCTCCCATCGTGGGTTAGCAACGCGGCTGCGGCCGAAGAAGCTGCCGCCGCTGCCGTTGATAAAAACGCTCTCGCCGACGTCGCCCTGCAAACCGCGCGCAAACTCGGCGTCACGTACGCCGACATTCGCATCAATCGCTATCGCAGCGAGTCGATCAACACGCGCGAGCAGCAGGTGCAGAATGTTTCCCGCGGACAGAATTTCGGTTTCGGCGTGCGCGTGCTTTACAAAGGCACCTGGGGGTTCGCGTCGAGCCGCAGTGTCACGCCGGAAGACGTGCGCCGCATCACGCAGCAGGCGGTGGACATCGCGCGCGCCAATTCGGTCTATCAACGCAAGCGCATCTCGCTCGTGCCGGTTGAGAAAGTGGTGGCGAATTGGAAGAGTGCGTTCGAAAAGGACCCGTTCGAGGTTTCGATCGACGACAAAATCCAGTTTCTGCTTTCACTGAATGCCTCGGCGATGAAGACGCAGGGCGTCGGTTTTGTAAACTCGTCGATGGGATGGGTGAACGAGCAGAAGTTCTACGCGTCAACCGACGGCTCGCGCATCGAGCAGTACATCATCCGCGCGAATCCAAACTTCAACGTCACGGCGGTGAATCGCACGAACGGCGACTTCCAATCGCGCAGCGCGCTCGGTGGTCCACAGGCCATGGGCTACGAGTACATGGAGAAGCACGACTGGAAACGCGAAGCGCAGCAGGCGGGCGAAGAAGCGGTGATGAAGTTGAAAGCGAAATCCGTAGAGGCGGGTAAATACGATCTCGTGCTGCATCCGTCGCACCTGTGGCTGACGATTCACGAATCGGTGGGCCATCCGACAGAACTCGATCGTTCGCTTTGGATGGAAGCGAATTACGCCGGTACGAGTTTTCTGACGCCCGACAAGATCGGCAAGCTTCAGTTCGCGTCGAAGATGGTCAACTTCGTTGCGGATCGAACGCAGCCGAAAGCGCTCGCGACCGTTGGTTACGACGACGAAGGCGTGCCGAGCCAGCGTTGGCACCTGATCAAGAACGGCCTGTTCGTCGATTGGCAAACGACGCGCGATCTCGCGGCTGCGACGGGGCAGAAGAAGTCGTACGGCTGCAATCACAGCGACAGTTGGGGCAGCATTTCGTTCCCGCGCATGCCGAACATCTCGCTCGAGCCGGGTAGTGACAACAAGTCGCTTGATGATCTGATTGCGGGTGTTGAGAAAGGCATTTTGATCTACGGCGACGGCAGTTATTCGATCGATCAGCAGCGCTACAACTTCCAGTTTGGCGGGCAGGTGTTTTGGGAGATCAAGAACGGGAAGCGCGGCGAGATGCTGCGCGACGTTGCGTATCAATCACGCACCACCGACTTCTGGAATTCGCTCGACGGGTTGGGTGGGCAAGCGACGTACGAACTCGGCGGCAGTTTCAATGACGGCAAAGGCGAACCCGGACAGTCGAATGCTGTGAGTCATGGTTGTCCACCGGCTCGCTTCCGCCAAGTCAACGTACTCAACACCGCCGCGAAGACCACGAGTTAAGGATTTCTTTTATACACGTGTCTCGCGCTAGCGGGAGAGACTTGAAAAAAGGATTTTAGGAGATACGACATGCTACTAACGGAAACAGAGGCGCGCGCAATCTGTGACAAGCTGTTGGGCTATGTGAAAGCGGACGATGCTGTCGTAAACGTCAACAGTGAAAACTACGGTCACCTTCGCTTCGCCGCGAACGCGTTCACAACCAGCGGCGCACGCGAGAATGTAAGCATTGGCGTGACCGTTTGGATCGGCGGCAAGCGCGGCTCGGCTTCCACAAACGAGATCGACGACGAGTCGCTCAAATCAACCGTCGCACTCGCCGAACAACTGGCGCGCATCTCGCCCGTCGATCGTGAGTACATGCCGACCCTCGGCGCCCAAACCTATAAACCCGTTAACGGCTACGCCGAAGCAACTTCGAACATCTCGCTCACCACTCGCGCAAAGACGATCAACGACGCGATCGCCGCATGCGAAAAGGCGAAAGTCGTCGGCGCGGGTTTCCACCAGGCGCGCGGCACCGCAGGCGCGTCAGCGACGAAGAACGGCAACTTCATTTACGACCGCTCGAGTCTTGTAAGTCTCGGAATGACTGCGCGCACTCCAGACGGCACCAGTTCCGGTTATTTTCTGCGAAACCATTTCGACGTCGGCAAACTCGACACCGCCCGCATCGCCGGCGAAGCGATCCGCAAAGCGCTCGAAGCGCGAAATCCGCGCATACTCGAACCCGGCGTCTATCCCGCGATCCTCGAACCACAGGCTGTTGCGGATCTCGTCGGACAACTCGCGTTCAGTTTCGACGCGCGTAGTGCTGAAGAAGGTCGCAGTCCGTTTTCCGCTCCCGGCGGCAAGACGAAGGTCGGCGAGAAGATCTTCGACGAGCGGTTGAATGTTTATAGTGATCCGTGGCATCCGGAATTGCCGGGATCGAAGTCGGCGCAAGGCGGATTTCCGTCGCAGAAGATCTATCTCGTTCGCAACGGCGTGTTGGAGAACCTCATTTACTCGCGTTACTGGGCGAAGCAGAAGAGCAAGGAGCCGACGCCTGGTCCAGTCAACAGCATCATCGAGAGTTCCGCGCCCGCGGTCTCAGTTGAAGACATGATCAAGTCGATGGACCGTGGAATACTGCTGGGCCGCTTCTGGTACATCCGTGGCGTCGACCCGCGCACCGCATTGCAGACCGGACTAACGCGCGACGGTATCTGGTACATCGAGAAGGGCAAGATCCAGTACCCGGTCAAAAACTTCCGCTTCAACCAAAGCGTGACCCAATTGCTCGCGCCGGGCAACATCGACATGATCGGCAAACCGGAACGCGTCGGCAACTCGGAGGGCCAGGGCGGCAACGCCGCACTGCTACCGGCGCTGAGAGTGAAGGAATTCAATTTCTCGTCGCAATCGGAAGCTGTTTGATCCGTGTTTTGATACGAAATTCCAAACACTGATCGAAACCAGATAGAAAGACGATGTAACCTCACATCC
>JAICGQ010000119.1 GCA_025923035.1 Pyrinomonadaceae bacterium
ACTCTTCCGACAGGCGCAACGATTTTTGAGCAAAGTCGAAGGCGCGACGGTGATCGCCGAGCGAACGGTACAGGCTGCTGAGATTCTCCTGCGCGAGCGACATGCCGCGTTTGTTCCCCGCAGCCTGATACACCGTTAAGGCCTTCATGGCCGCAGGCACACCGTTTTCGTGATCGTCTTGTGAGTGTTTTAAGAGTCCAAGATTCAACCACGATCCGGCGATCCCGGTCTGGTCGCCGATTTTCTCTGCGACCGCCCGCTGCAGGAGGATGTATTGCATTGCGAGAGCGTATTCCGCATGCGTTTGATGACGTAGCGAGCGAGTGCCGAGAGCGCTGACGAGCGTGTTGGTAACGAAGCGTTTTTCTTTCTCGAGAATCTCGTCGCGCTCCTGATCCGATCGCGCGGCGCCGACACGTCCCGCCAGTTCATCCTGGACCAGGAACTCGCGCTGGATTTGCCATCCCGCAGTTGTCTTGATCCATTCAAACGAGCGGCAGGCACTGCGTAACGGATCGAACGTCAGGAGGACCGCGCCCGTTTTCTTGTCGAGACGGCGTTCGTCGGCAGTGAGGTATGAAACGGCTTTGTCTCCGGTGATTTCCAGTTTTGTAATTTCGGCAC
The DNA here is from genome assembly GCA_025923035.1 of Pyrinomonadaceae bacterium. Taxonomy (GTDB): domain Bacteria; phylum Acidobacteriota; class Blastocatellia; order Pyrinomonadales; family Pyrinomonadaceae; genus PSRF01. The sequence goes on from JAICGQ010000119.1 coordinate 625, forward strand.
GGGTGAATTCCAGACGCGCCTGGGCGAGTACGCCTTTGTAGTATCGGAAGTGGGTGGCAAGGTTCGGCGATTCGGGGTACCAAAACTTGCGCATCGCGTCGAGGTCGCCCGCGACGAGCGCGTGTCCGTATTCTTCCGTTAACTTACGAACACTTTCCTCCTCCGCGGCCGAAGCACGCATCGGAACCGACGCGACCGAGTTTGACTGCGCAAACGCTGGAACGATGAGGCTCAGGTTTAGGGCGATTAATGACAGCGCTGCGCGGAACGTGTTTGACATGAAACGTCCCCTTCCGTGAACAGGCTCAACCCGTAACGCGCAAAAATTCGCGGAAAAGGACCACCTAAAAAACTTTATTTTCCTCAGTAATATGGCCTTACGTTCAGCAACTTCCACATTCGGTGTCGGTAATCTCTGAAGGAGCGAGGCAGCGTTTTCATATGCCAGGGGCGTTCATACAAAACATTCATTCCCTTTATTCAGCACGCGAATGCCTCGCAGCTCAGAGTCGCAGACAGCGCTAAACCAGTTCAAAACAGATTCATTCGAAGGAGAAATCATGTTCTACGTCACAATCAAAAGCGTCATCCGGATGCTCGTCGTGCTGGCGCTCGTTGGTACCGCCGGTGTCACACTTCAAACGGCGTCCGCAAGCGCGAGCGTCGATAACAATAATGGTCCGGAGTTACCGGAAGGTTGCGGCAGCATCGCCATCGACGAAGGACACAAGCTTTCATTTCACGTGTACGCGAAGGGTGTGCAGATCTACAAATGGAATGGAGTGTCGTGGGGTTTTGTCGCACCCGAGGCGACGTTGTATGCCGAGGAGAACTACTTCGGCGAAGTCGGTTTTCATGGCATGGGCCCGCATTGGACCAGCAAGAGCGGCAGCAGAGTGAAGGCGTCGCGTGTGCCGAACACCGGTTGCCGGCCCGATCCGACCGCGATCGAATGGTTGAAGTTGCAAACGACTGAAACGAGCGGTAACGGAATCTTCGGTAAGGTCAGTTTCATTCTGCGGACAAACACAACGGGCGGTCTGGCGCCGACCGAACCGGGCACGCTGAACGAGATCAGAGAAGTTCCCTACACTGCCGAGTATTATTTCTATCGCGCAGAAGGAACAGTGGGTCAGTAAGAGGATGCGCGGTCGCGCGCGAGCAAAGGTAAAAAGTGAAAAGGGCGTTGCCGGGGCAAACGGCAACGCCCTTTTTAACCAAGGACACTCGAAGTGTTTGTTGTTACTGCTTGCGGCGGCGTCGCACGTAGCCGCCCAGACCGATCAATGCCGAGCCAAGGAGTAGCATCGAAGACGGTTCAGGAATATTAGTCGGCACACCGACGTCACTTCCTCCGCTACCACCCGCGTCCGGCACGTTCTGGAACCTAACGAAGATCGCGTTGCAGATTTCAGCTTCGGTGAAACCAGCAAACGCGGCGCCGCTAACTGTAAACGAGGCGCTCTCTCCGGGCAGCAGTCCGTCATTCACTGAACCGGAATTGAAGTTTCCGGAGTTCCCGGTTGTGAATCCGAAGTCGAGCACAACCGAATTGAACCCGTGTGGCACATTTCCAAGGTCTGCATCCGAGAAAACAAAGTTTGAAGACAGGCTGGGCGCTTGCATACCCGTAAAACCATTCAGTCCGGAAGCGCTGGCGTTGCCGAGAGGCGGCAAGTCAAAGCCGATGCCTGTGATCGTTGACGTCGAGCCTGGCTGAGTGATGGCCGACGTGTTGGTAATCGTAAACGTGAACGTGTTGGTTTGAGCGTTGAATTCACAAACAACTGTCGCAGTAGAGAATTGACCGCTGTCAACACCAGAAATAGTGATGGTATCAGCCTGCGCCCTGGCCGACATGCATGCGATGACAGCTACTGCGCCGAGTGAAAAGATTAACTTGCGAAATCGGGACATGAGTTCCTCCTTGTTCGTACCTGAAAGGCAATTAGGTAGCCGTCCGCATCACGGCGATCTCAAAAGCACTGCTGGGCAATGCGCTGTTTTTAGGGGAGGCCAAAGAATAGGAATTTCGCAACCCAAAATCAATAACATTCTGCGCTGTGATAGAAACTCAACAGACGCGGAAACAAAACGCGTAACTCCAGATGTCAATGGGCTTTTCAGGAAGAAAACAGCAATAAATCCTGCAAGCTAACCGGAGAAAAAGCCGCGCCTGCTCCGCCGGACAAGGGCGGCATTTAAGGCCACTGGATCACCTTCGCTTTTGGTGGTGCCGGCTTGGGTGGGGGCGCGATCATTTGATGACTCGTGGGAGACGTTGAATTCTTCGGATTTGCGTCAGTTGCGGCGCGTAAATCCGGTTTCGGCGTTGCGGGTGGAGCTGGAGCTGTCGCTGTTTGCGCCGAATCGGTTTCGGTGTTGCTCACGGCGCCGTCGTTCGTACGTGAGCGTACGAAGGGTCGTGACCTGCGAGGAACAGGAACAGCAGCGTTGACGTCAACCGGGGACGCGTACGCATCAGATAACGGTGCAGGCGTGGTGGTCTCCGGAACTGCACTGTTGTACGTCGCTGGCGGTTGAACACCAACCGGGGCGGCAGGCGCTTGCTTAGTACTCGTCTGCGTCGCAGGGGCTGCTGGAGGTTTCGTCGCTGCGGTCGCAGCGGGGGCGGACACTGGCGCTGAACGCATCGTATCTTTCAACCAGTACACCGCCCCGGCTCCCGCGCCAGCTACAGCGAGCAAGACGATCGCGATCGCAACCCCACCTTTGAACGAGCCCATACGCGCCATGAATGCCGAACGAGCGTTGAAGGTTCGCGGCGCTTCCTGTACGAGGTCCCAGATCTCAGGCGGTTCGCTGAGTGTTCTCACCACAATCGGTTGATCCGGTTGAGATTCTTCCACCACGGGAAGCGCGGGTGGTGCTAATGGCCTGGATGGCGTGGCTGCGGATTCCTTGAACTCAACAGTCCGTTTCTCCAGGCTGCGCGCGACGTCACCAAAACTGCGCGACCTGGCCCAGATGTACGGCGATGTACCAAACCGCGTCGCGACGTCAGTGTTCGCGCCATGGCGCATCAGTATGTCGACAATCTCGGCGTGTCCGAAGAACGCTGCCAGCGAAAGCGCCGTGAAGTTGTCGTTCCGGGTAACGTTCGGATCGGCGCCGTGCTCCAGCAGCACACGGACCATCTGCACGCGCCCGTGATACGCGGCGCGCATCAACGCCGTCATTCCGTGTTCGCTGCGCGCATTGATATCAGCCTGCGGCAACACGTCGTCGAGCTCGTCGATCGCGCCACTCTCGGCGATGCGCCACAGTTCGCGTGTCGCCGCATTGGGCACCGCCACCAGTTTTCTTGGAACTGCCATACGCTTACTTCTTGCCAATGAACAATTACTCAACCACCGTGATGCGATCGCCGGGTCGGACCAACGGATCCGGCACCTTCCCTGACTCGATCTCCTTCAACTTAAACTTCGTCACGATCAAAAACCCGCGACCGTCATCGCGTCCTAAACGAGCTTCCTTTGGTTTGCCAAGCACACCACCGGCCGAGATGAGCGCCTGTGTCAGCGTCAAACCTCGACGATACGTCTTCTCACCCGGAAACTTCACTTCACCGCCGACATAAAGAAACTGCGTCGCATTCGCATGCAACGTGACGACGTCACCGGGACGCACCAACAAGTTCATGTCGCTGGCCTGCGTGAGTTCGATGTCAAACAACTGGTTCGCCTCGTTTCGCATGACTGTCACTCGCGCGGCTTCGGGCAGCGGCTGCGCATCCGCCACCACGACGTAGAGCGGAATCGCTTCGCGCCGGAGAATCTTTGTACCTGCGTCTTTGACTAAACCGCTGACGAGAATTGCGTGGCTTGCGTAATCACGAACACCCACGATCACTTTCGTGTTGTCCAATGCTCGACGTTTGAAATCCTCCTCGATGCGCGAGGTGATTTCTTCGACAGTCAGTCCGTTGACCTTCATCGGCTCAGCCAACAACGGATGCTCGAGGAATCCCGCCGGCGTCACTGTGAACAGAGTCGATTGCGACGACGAGGAATCGGCGACACGAACGTCGAGCACGTCGTTTCCGCCGATGCGATAGATCTTCGTCAAGGCCATCTCGTCGTTGGCGGGCGTGTTCTCAGTTGCTTCAGCGTTATCTCCCGGCGCGGCGTCTTTCTCCACCGTAGGCGGCGGCGCCGGTGTTTTAGCTGTCGCGGCAACCTGCGAACCGACGGGTTGTTGCTGGACTGGCTTGGGCTGTGCTGACGGAATTCGTTTTGGCTCTACGGATCTGGCGGAACGCTGGAACACTGGTTTAGTGCCTCCGCCGTACGGTTGCAACATCGTGCGCGCGAACGAGAGCCGGTCCTGCGCTTCAACGTCCTTCGGGTTGAGATCGAGTGCTCGTTCGAGGTTCTTCGCGGCATCGGCCCAGCGCTTCATGTCGAAGTACGCATGACCGAGCGAAAAGTAGGCGTCAGCAAATTGCGGATCGAGTGCCACTACCTTTTCAAACGTCGCCGCAGCCTGCAGGTACAGTCCGGCCAGACCATACTTGATACCTTCTTTGTACAGTTTCTTCGCCGCCGACCTTGCTTCGGGCGAGACAGGCCGATCGGCAGCGCTGGTCGAGGTCGCATCGTTCCGATGGTTCGTTAAGGCAAGTTGACTCTTGGTTCCCGTTGTTTGTGCGGGTGCCAGATCTGCAGACGCAGCGAGAGACAGGACGAGAATAGCGGCAACACTGAGCGACTTGAGCATCGCAACCCCCTTTTCAAGGACACTGATAGATAAAAGAACGCGCCGCACGAAGTTGGGGAGATCAAGGGGGAGTAGTACAAGCGCAACCAAGCGCAAGAACAGTTCGGGAAGGGCGGTGCCTTGCTTATACCACCTTTAAGATTTTTATTCCAGACTAATTCCGGCGTTGGTGAGGAACGCGGATTTTGAAAAGTTAGGCCGTAGGTGTGGGTCGACCCGGCTGACCTGGTTTACTCGGCTGACCGGTTTGACTTGCCTTCGGCTGCCCTGGCTGGCCTTGTTGTCCAAGCGGACCTTGCTGACTGGGCTGGCCTGCCTGACCCGCCTGACCTGCTTGACCTGCCTGACCTGTTTGACCTGGTTGTCCCTGTTGAGCTTGGCCTTGTTGACCTTGTTGTCCCGGCTGATTGTGCTGTGGCTGGTTCGGCTGAGTCGCCGACTTAACTTTATCCATAGCGTCGCGTGCGACCTGTTGGGCCCGGTCAACCACGTTCTCGCTTAGTTCGCCCATGTACTCCTTCTCGATCCGTGTGCTCGGCAAAGCCAGTCCGACCGCGGCGCCAACGGCAACAGCCGCTGCACTGACGGCCAGCGGATTCTCGTGAAGTAAACGTTCAAACGTGCGTCCGGCGCGCAGCGCCTGTTCCTTCGCCCCGTGCGTCAGATTCGACACCGTGTCCGTCGTGCCATGCATGAGTCCACTCGCGGTGTCCTTCACCTGCCTGAAGGCACCACCACCACCGTAATTCCTGCCCATTGACCCGGAACGAGGCGTCGCCATTCCATAACCCATCTCGCGTCCGTAACCCAACTCGCGATCGGATCCATAATTCCGCATACGCGTCGTCCGGCCGTCGGCACTGCGCACGCGTCTGACAATTAGCATACCTACGCCCAGTCCGACCAAAGCGAATGGAATCGGATTCCGCCGCACCATAGTAGTGATTGACGATCCGGTCTCTTTCAGTTTCTCACCGGCGGTGCCCAGTGCGTCCATCGCGGGTTCTGTGACATTGCTGATCTTCTCGTTTACTGTCTCCATTACTCTTTCGACCTTTCCGATTGTAGCCTCGCGAACGGTCTCCTTGACCTGATCCATGAGATGTTCCGGGCTCAGTCTTTCCTGAATCTCGTTTAGTGTCTGTCCCATCTCGGCGCGCGTGTCTTCGATGTCGGCCTTGATGCGTTCCGCCTCAACGTCGACGTCATCCCGGTCGGACAGCGCCATATCTGGACTGTCGACCCAACCTTCGTCCTTTAACTGATCTGTTCTTTGATCCATTGCGCGTCCTCCTTCAGCGACTCGACAGTTTCCTGCGGCTTCATATCCATGTTACGAAGCGCGGTGATGGCCTTGCTGATCATCAACCAGGCGACACACGCGACGATCGCACCAACGATAACTGCGGCCAGCCAGGCAGGCATTACCATATCCAGCAGAAGGATCGCGGCGGCGCAGAAAGCCAGCAAAGCTGCGTAACCGATCGCACCTCCGATAACCAGCGAGCCGATGTTCGTGCCGGCTTTCGTTACTTTTTGCGTGATCTCGACCTTCGCCAGGGCCACTTCGTTTCTCACGAGTGTCGTGGTCTCGGTCACCAGGTCTGAGAACAGTTCACCAAGCGGACGTTCGTCCATCCTTCGCACATCATTCATACGCGGTTGCATACTCCACCTCCTTTATCACAGTGCTGCCGACGTCGTTTGGACGTGTCGTGGCTGTGGCGATGGTGGCGGCAAACCGCGGCCCAGATTTGTATCGGGTGCGTGCGACGAAGCCATCGAACTCTTCAGGAACCGCGCTCCGGCGAGTCCCAGTAGAAATGCGCCACCGAGCATTAGAACCGGTTGGCGTCGTCCGATGTTTTCGAGTTCGTTGACCAGCGCCTTCGTGTCGTGCTGTCGTAAGTAGCTCGTCAAACGATCGAGACCGTCCGCTGCCTTCCTGCCGTAGTTCGCGGCACATTGTGCGATTGGTCCTTGTTCTTGCTGGCTGAGCCTGTCGCCAAGCCGTCGCACGGCACCGGTGATCTGCTCGAGTTCATTCGCGACTACGTCCTTCTGTTGATCTATTTTGGAACCGGCTTGTTGCTGAACTTGTCCGACAACTTCGCTAGTCGTTTGCTTTGCTTGTTGAAGAAGATCCTCACCATTGCCTGGCGGTGTATGCGGATCGGTCTTTCGTGCCATTTCTAGTCCCCCTTGTTAAGTTTCGCGTAGTGTTTTCACACGTCTGTTTTCAACTCCGGAGTAATGATGCAAGAACCACGCCTTACTCAGTTGTGTTCGCGAACGATCTAAACGCAGACGGTTAACACAATTTCGTAAGTCTGCACGGACGACTTTGAAACTCCGGGGTCTTAACTTCTCGCGCGCACGCTTAAAAGCAAGAAGAACGAACAAGGGAGGGTGGGATGAGTCTCGATATTTTCAAGGAGAAAGGCACGCCTTTAGACAAGCAGCTCTTCACCTGGCGTGAACTTGTACAAACACCAACCAGCAAACTGGACGACGACGCGTTCACCCGCGTTCGTATCATTTTGATGAACGGCATTGAAGCTAACGCGTTGCGCACGATGCACGCGATGGCGCGCATGATGAACGGCGACGCTCGCCTGCCGCTCGCACAAGTCCGACGTGTTGAACAACATCAACAGACAATGGTCAACTGGTTGTTGCCTCCGGATCTCTCGCCATTGGAGACAACGATCGCCTTCGAACAAGTCGCTATTGAAGTAACCGCCAGCGTCGCGCAGCACGAGCCTGACGAATACCTCGCGCAGGTTTATCGCTTTGGACTACTCGAAGACTTCGATCATCTCTACAGGTTTTCAGCTTTGATGGATCGCGTATGCGGCGCCGACGCAAACACGATCATTCAAAACTATTCCGACATCATGCCGGGCAGGCCGACAGAAGTTGAGCATCGAGCTCCCGAAGACAACCTGCGCGAGCATTACGACTGTACGAAAGCGGACCCACTCACCAAGATCCACGCCGTGACCATAACCGCCGGGGAGAACCAAACTCACGATTACTACATGACCATCGGTCCGATGTTCGCCGATCCGATCGCGCGCCAGTTGTACGCCGAGATCGCTTCGATCGAGGAACAGCATGTGACGCAGTACGAGTCGCTGATGGACCCAAATGAAACACCACTCGAGAAGTGGCTGTTGCACGAGGCGACCGAGGTCTACAACTACTACAGTTGCGCCGCTTACGAAACAAACCCACGCGTCAAACAGATCTGGGAACGGTTCGTGGATTACGAACTGGGACACCTGCACATGGTGATGGATCTGTTCAAGACGATGGAAAACCGCGATCCCGCGGAAGTGTTGCCGCAAACACTTCCAGAGCTGATTGACTATCAAAGTCATCGGCAGTTCGTGCGCGAAACACTAACTAACGAGGTGGATCTGCGCGCGGCGGGAACGCGGTTCATTAACGTCGAGGACGAAGCGGACGAGGCGCCTGCGTCTATTGCCTATCGCGAGCAGATGAACTCGGAAGGTTCGCCTTCTGAAATCGTCGCGGCCGGATACGTTTGGATGCCCGGTACCGAACTGGTGGAAAAGAAAACGGTCTTTGCAAAAGGAGCTGGAGCATGAAGAGCACGGGGGCACAACCAGTAAGGGGTAATCGCACCGGCATGCAAACATCGCCGGAGTTAGCGGAGGAGTTAATCGAGGGAGCAGCGAACGCGGCGCCGAGTTCTGACGGCGGATCCGAAATCATTGCCGAGAGTCGTACTGACTACATCTCGGAAGGATTTCCACTCGGATCGATGCCGGCCATGCCGGTTTCGGAAGAAGCGGACGCGGATGAAGATCAGGCAGCTATGGCCGTGTTTCTCGACAAGTTGAGTGAACGGCTTGCGTTTGAACGAATGGGCGTGCGGCTCTATGAAGCATTGCTCAACAAATGCGAAGCGCTGGGCGAGACGAAGCCAGGTCCGACGCTCGAAGACATCAGGCACATCGGCGGCGAAGAGCTGGATCACTTCCTGATGTTGAATGAGGCCATTGAAACGCTTGGCGGCGATCCGACCGTGGAGAGTCCGTCCGCTGACATCGCAGCGGTGGCGTCCATGGGAATCATGCAAGTGTTGACGGATCCGAGAAGTTCGGTGCCTCAATGTTTGCAGGTATTGCTGACGGCGGAGCTCACTGATAACGCCGGTTGGGAACTGCTGATCGAACTCGCATCGAATCTCGGTTACGACGACATGCGCGAACAGTTTGAAACTGCTCTCACGCATGAAGAGGAACACCTGCAAAACGTCCGCGACTGGCTTTCGGATTCTGTTATGGAGAAAGCGCGCGTCGATGAATCGTAACAGTCCTCGATCCGTGTTTTGTGAACACTGATCGAAAAAGACTACTTAGGCTCTTGCTCGGCGCCCGTTTTACCTCTAACGGAGGCAGCACGGGCACGGGCAGAGCCGCAAATTCTTCCAGCAATTGCTCGATCGGCCGCAATTTTTCATAGAACAGCACGATCACTTCGCCTTTGATCATTTGGCCGACAGCCTGTCGCAGCGCCTCGCACTCATCCAAAACAACTTCGCACTCGGTCGACGGCGACACTTCGCGCACCGTGTCACAAAGCAAACCTGAAACCTCACCCGGCGCCCGTCCGCGCAGGTCGTGATCTTCTCTCACGATCAGACGGTTGAACCCTTTCGCTGCGACTCGCGCCGCGTGTTCGATCACGGTGTTGTCGCGATCTCCCGGTACACCGATGATCCCCGTGACACGACGATCTTTCCACCTGGACGCCATGCGACAGATCGCGTCGAACGCGTCGGAGTTGTGACCGTAGTCAACCATCACGTGTCCGCCGTTCAAGCGGTAAAGGTTCGCGCGCCCCGGGTTGTTCTCGTAACTCGAGAAGCTCATCAAACTATTCAACAGGACCTCGTGCGACACGCCATACGCGCGACACGCCGCGATCGCCGCGAGCAGGTTCGAGATTTGAAAATCAGCAGCGCCGTTCATAACCACCGGCAACGTCGAGAGCTCTGCGATTCTCCATCGCGTCTCGCCTTTTGCTTCGATTAGCGCGTGTCGATTTGCGAAGTAAGCAGTGCGGCCTGCGCGCAGGTGCTCGCGTACGACGCGATTTTTCTCATCGAGCGAGAAGTAGACGATGGTCTTCGAAACTCTGTTGACGCGTTCTGAAGTGGCGAGTTGCACCAACTGTGCGTTGTCTGCGTTGAGAATCAGCGTACCGCCTTCGCGAACTCGTTCCGCTATTAGCGACTTTATAAAAACAACATCATCGATCGACTTGATGCCGTCCTGGCCGATGTGGTCGTCGCCGATGTTTGTCATGACGCCGATATCACTCCAGTCGTAACCGAGTCCGCGTCGAACGATGCCGCCGCGCGCTGTTTCGAGCACTGCCGCTTCGACGGCGGGATCCGACAACACCATCGACGCTGATTTTGGTCCAGTCGTGTCGCCTTCAACTACAAGCTCGCCGCCAATGTAAATGCCGTCGGTCGTCGTCATGCCGACACAGACTCCGGCGTTGCTCAACACGTGGCTGATCATGCGTGTCACCGTGGTCTTTCCATTCGTGCCGGTGACGGAAATGATCGGAATACGACTCGGCGCACCCGCCGGGTAAACGGAATCGACGAGCGCCTGTCCGACGTCGCGCGCCCGGCCCTCGGACGGAAAGTGATGCATGCGCAAACCCGGAGACGCATTCACCTCGATCACTCCGCCACTCGTGATCGGCGTCGCGATGTCGGGTATCACCAGATCGACTCCGCAAACATCCAAACCGATCAAACGTGCGACTCGTTCACACAGTCGCGCTATCGTTGGATGGACCTCCTCAGTTACATCGCGCGCCGTTGCACCGGTTGAAAGATTCGTTCTGCTTGAGAGCATGATCGCTTCGCCGGCGTCCGGCACGGTGTCGAGTGACATTCCGGCATGCGTCAAATGCGACACGACCGCCGCGTCGACTTTGATCTTCGTCAAGGGACGCTCATGACCAACGCCGCGCAACGGGTTCTCGTTCTCCATTTCGATCAACTGCCGGATCGAATTCAGTCCGTTACCCACAACTGTGGACGGCAGTCGTTCACTCGCGGCTACCATCTTCCCGCCGATCACTACGACACGATAGTTTCGGCCGGAAAACATTTCTTCGACGAGCACTGTTGAAGAAAAATCCTGCGCCGCTTCGAACGCGACTTTCATCTCTTCCGGCGTCGAAACTTCGAGCGAAACACCGTGGCCCTGATGGCCGGTCAGTGGTTTGACAGCGAGAGGTTTCGTCAGCGATTCCGCCGCTTCATTTGCTGCTTCAAGCGAACGGACCACGCGTCCGGTCGGCACGGGAATACCGTGCTGTCGCAAACGCTCGTTTGTTTCGTCTTTGTCCTGTGCCAGCTCGACTGCGATTGCAGTCGTGTTGTCAGTCATCGCTGCCTGCACATAGCGAAGGTGCTTGCCGTAGCCGAGTTGCAGCCGACTGCCGGTCCCGTCCCGGCGACACGGAATGCCGCGCTTCTCCGCAGCCTTCATGATCGCGCGCGTGGTGGGACCGGGCTCCCAGTCGGCAACCAGTTCTTTCGCGCGGTTCACAACCGGTTTTAAATCGAAAGTACGCTCGCGAACCAAAGCTTCAATCAGCTTGACGGCTTGTTCGAACAAGTACGTCGCCGCTTGTTCAGCCTTGTATTCAATGACGACGTTGTAGACTCGTCCTTTATCGTGGCGTGTCTTGCCATGAAACGCGCCGACGCCCGCGAGGTCGGTCAATTCGAGCGCCGCGTGCTCAACGATGTGGCCGAAGTAAGTTCCTTCTTCAAGCCGGATCACAAAACCACCCGGCTTACCCAGGCTGCAATGATGAGTTCTTAATCCAGGAAGGACTTCGAGAAGACGCGCGTTGAGTCCGTCAAACTCACAACTCTCGCGCTCAAACAACTCTTCGAGATCCAGGCGCATAACCAGCACCGGATGGTAACTAAAGACATTCGGCCCCCGCACTGTGCGAATGCTTTCGATCTTCATTACTACTTACCCCTTGTTCGTTCACGCGCACTCTTTCAATTCGCATGCCGCGTCAATGGAGTGCATTTAACTCACATGATGTTGTTGGGTTCGTACGGTCGGGAACAGAGTAACGATTAATCAACTTTTTCGAGGTACCAGATCTCGACGTCGATCGCTTCCGCGTAGTGGACGATTGGGTCGCCGGGAGGTTGTCGCAGCC
>JAICGQ010000120.1 GCA_025923035.1 Pyrinomonadaceae bacterium
ATGCCAAGCGACAACTGATCGTTTCGATACCCGTGAAGATGGATGGCGGCGACGTCCAGGTGTTCGAAGGATTTCGCGTGCAGCACAACATCGCGCGTGGTCCGGCCAAGGGCGGCATTCGTTACCACCCAAACGTCACGCTCGATGAAGTCAAGGCGCTCGCTTCATGGATGACGTGGAAGTGCGCGACGGTGGGAATTCCGTATGGTGGCGGTAAAGGCGGCGTGATTTGCGATCCGAAGAGTCTTTCTCGAAACGAACTGGAACGACTCACGCGTCGCTATGCATTTGAAATCGCGCCAATCATCGGTCCCGATCGCGACATTCCCGCGCCCGACGTCTACACCGACGAACAGACCATGGCGTGGATCATGGACACGATCTCCATGGTTCGCGGTCACACCGAACTCGGCGTCGTGACTGGAAAACCGATATCGCTCGGCGGATCGCAAGGTCGCGCTGAAGCGACTGCACGCGGCTGCTTGTACGCGTTGCGCGAGGCTTGTCGTGTGAAAGGAATGGATTTGAAAGGCGCGCGTGTGGCGGTTCACGGGTTTGGCAATGCCGGCGCGAACATCGCGCGTCTCGTTGCTGAAGATGGTGCGCGTGTTGTTGCTGCTTGCGATTCTAAGGCGGGCGTTTACTCTGAAAGCGGCATCGACGTTGGCGAGGCGTTGAAACTGAAAGAGGTGACGAAGTCGTTGGCCGGACTTAAAGGAACCAAAGAAGTTTCGCCCGAGGACATGATCGGCATCGACTGCGATATTCTTTTGCCTTCGGCGCTGGAAAACGCGATCACGATGAAGAATGTCGGACAAGTTAAGGCGAAGATCATCGCCGAACTAGCCAACGGTCCGACGACGCCTGGCGCCGATCGTGTGCTCGACGATGAGGGCGTGTTGCTGATTCCTGATATTCTTGCGAACGCCGGCGGTGTGACAGTCAGTTACTACGAGTGGGTTCAGGATCAGTATTCGTTCTTCTGGTCTGAACGTCAGATCAACGACACGCTCGAGACGACGATCAAGACCGCATTCGACTCCGTGCACGAGACGGCGGAAAAGTACAACACCGACATGCGCACCGGCGCGTATATTCTCGCCGTCGGCCGCGTGGTTGAAGCGACGAGAGTGAGAGGCATTTTTCCGTAAAGGAATTCTTCAATGGCAGACAAGATCACGGTCTACGAAAAACCGACTTGCACGAAGTGTCGCGAGATGGACAAGCTGCTGCGTGAGAGCAGCATCTCATTCGAAAAAGTTAACTACTACATCGAACCGTTAACGAAGAAAAAACTTACCGAGCTCATTCGCAAAATGAACCTCAAACCGCGTGACCTGCTGCGAAAGAGCGAACCCGTCTACAAGGAACTGGGATTGGCGACCGGCGAGTTTAGCGACAGCGAGTTGATCGGTTTGATGATTGAACACCCGGACCTGCTACAGCGCCCGATCGTCGAACGGGGCGATCGCGCTGTGCTCGGACGCCCAACGGAAAACGTCAAGGAACTTTTGTAAGAGTGAAGAAGTCAGAAACGATCTTTGTCTGCCAGAGTTGTAATTTTCAGTCAGTCAAATGGCTCGGTAAGTGTCCCGAATGCGGTGAGTGGAACTCACTCGTCGAGGAGCGGGCGCGAAAGCCAGCTCGCAACGGCTTCGCGCTGCGCGAAGTTTCAGCGGTCGCTTTCAACGACATCGAACCGCAGGACGATCTGCGCGTTTCATCGGGCGTTACTGAATTCGATCGAGTGCTCGGCGGCGGCATCGTTCCGGGCACGCTGGTCCTGATCGGCGGGGATCCGGGCATCGGTAAAAGCACGCTGCTGCTTCAGGTTGCCGATCGACTCAGCGGCGCGAGCACAGTCGTGTTCTACGTCTCCGGCGAAGAGTCGGAACGGCAGATCAAACTGCGCGGCGATCGACTCGGCGTCACTGCAAAAAACCTCTATCTCCTGCCCGAAACAAATCTCGAAAAGATTTTCCACGAGATCGATCGCTTAAATCCCGGCGCGGTGATCGTCGACTCGATTCAAACCGTGTTTTCGAGTGCAATCGAAGCAGCGCCCGGTTCGATTTCGCAAGTGAGGGAAGTCGCGCACAAGTTTCTGTTGCTGGCGAAGAACCGTGGCGTGCCGGTTTTTCTGATCGGTCACATCAACAAAGAAGGCTCGATTGCCGGCCCGAAAGCGCTGGAACACATCGTGGATACGGTTTTGTATTTCGAAGGTGAACGCCATCACAACCATCGTATTGTCCGTGCGGCGAAGAACCGTTTCGGCGCGGCGAATGAAGTCGGCGTGTTTGAGATGACGGGAACCGGATTGATGCCGGTCGCGAATCCGTCGCAGATGTTTCTGCAGGAACGACCGCAGAACGCCGCGGGATCGATTGTCAGTGCGTGCATGGAAGGCACTCGTCCGTTGCTCGTCGAGATTCAAGCGCTTGTTTCGGGAACGAAGTACGGCACGGGACGGCGCATGACGCAGGGCCTGGACCAAAACCGCGTTTCGCTGTTGATTGCGATGCTCGAGAAGCGCGCCGGGTTACAACTCATCGGCGACGACGTGTTTGTGAACATCGCCGGCGGTTTGGAAGTTGACGAGCCTGCCGCGGATCTTGGCGTTGTGACGGCGATTGCTTCGAGTTTCAAAAACATGCCTGTCGATCCGCACACGGCGGTTTTTGGCGAGGTCGGTTTGACGGGTGAAGTACGCGGTGCGATGCAGGCAGCGGTGCGCGTGAAAGAGGCGCAGGCACTCGGGTTCAAGAAGATCGTGATGCCCGCGTCGAATGTTGCAGGGCTTGAGCGATTGCTTGGGATCCGTGTTGTCGGCGTGCGATCCGTCGACGAAGCGTTGGCTGAATTGTTCTAGCGGCGTTCGTAAAACTTGACGACTAATCCCTCGTCGAGTGGTTTTGAATCTACCGCTTTGAATCCCTTCAGGTAATCTTCCGGCATGAACGTGTCAGCGCCGGAAACTGTCAGTGGCACTTCGGTAATGATCCACTTATCAATGTGTGGCAGGAACGCGGTGTAGATCTGCGCGCCGCCAATCACGAACAGATCCGTAGCGAGCGAGTTGTTGAGCGAGATAACGCTGTCAATGTCGGTAAGCACCAGCAGTGACTCCTGAGGCTCGATACTCGGATCGCGACTCAGCACGATGTTGAGTCGATTCTTGAGTGGCTTGCCGAGCGTGAGCCACGTCTTTCTGCCCATCACGACAGCATGGCCGGTGGTCGTTTCGCGGAAAAACTTCATGTCCGCGGAATAGTGCCACGGGAGCTTGCCGCCCTTTCCAATCGCGCCTTTGCGGTCCACCGCTGCAATACCGATGATCATCTCTTCTTTTACACCGCCACTGGCGCGGCGATCTTCCCATGTGATTTGTAACCGATGAGTTCGAGGTGTTCGTACTTCATCGCTAATAATCCTTCCAGTCCGCGTAATTCCTCTGCCTTGATCTTCAATTCCGGCAGCGGCAACGGCTCGCGCGACAACAACTCGTTCACCTGGTCCATGTGATTTTTGTAGATGTGGTAATCGCCAAGCGTGTAGACGAAGTCTCCTACTTGCAGTTCGGTGACGTGTGCGATCATGTGCGTCAGCAGCGCGTACGAGCTGATGTTGAACGGCACGCCAAGAAACGCATCAGCGGAGCGCTGGTAGAGCTGGCAGTGCAGAATTCTTCCGCTCTCGACTTTGAATTGAAACAACGTGTGACACGGCGGCAGGTCGACGTTATCAGCCTGGCGCGGATCCCAACCGGTGACAATCAGTCGCCGGGAATCTGGATTTGTCTTTATCTGTGTTACGAGCTTCGCGATCTGATCGACGCCGTTCTTCTGCGGATAATCGCCGCCAAACGAGCGCCACAAGTAACCGTAAACTGGTCCAAGGTCGCCTGCTGTTCTGCCAAACTTTCCGGTGTGCTCTTCATCCGCCCACTCGGCCCAAATGTCGACACCGCGGGCGCGCAGGTTGGCTTCGCTGGTGTCGCCCGAGAGAAACCAGAACAACTCTTCAGCCACCCAGCGAAACGGAACGCGTTTGGTAGTGACGATGGGGAAGCCTTGTCGTAAGTCGAAGCGAGTTTGAAAACCGAAGTGCGAAATCGTCCCGACGCCGGTACGGTCCCGGTGTTCGGCGCCATTCTTCAGGATTGATCTCAACAGATCGTGGTATTGTTTCATCCGGAACTAATCATACATGAAACGATACAGACTGTGCTTCCTTGGTTTTGGAAACGTCGGACGTGCGCTGGCGCGGTTGCTCGTTGCGAAATCGCAGGAGTTGCGTGAGCGGTATGAGATCGAGTGGGAGATCACCGGAGTTGCGACGCGGCGAATGGGATGGCGTGCGAGTGGTGAAGCAATCGACGTTGCAAACACCGATCAGATCCCGAGTAAGAACGGTTTCCATGAGTG
Source organism: Pyrinomonadaceae bacterium (assembly GCA_025923035.1). Taxonomy (GTDB): domain Bacteria; phylum Acidobacteriota; class Blastocatellia; order Pyrinomonadales; family Pyrinomonadaceae; genus PSRF01. The sequence continues at coordinate 4,428 of JAICGQ010000120.1, forward strand.
GCTCGCGACAGCCCGGCCGGATGTGCTCTTCGAAACAACTTCACTGAACCCCGAAACAGGCCAGCCGGCGATTGATTACCTGAAAGCATCACTCCAATCCGGCGCGCACACGATCACCGCGAACAAAGCACCAATTGTCTACGCGTACGACGAGCTCAATGAGATATCGAAAGCGAACGGGAAGAGTTTTCTCTTCGAGGCGACCGTGCTCGACAGCGCGCCCGTCTTTTCACTCTTTCGTGAGACGTTGCCTGGCGTGAAGGTGCGTGGCTTCAGCGGCGTCTTCAACTCCACCACAAACGTCATTCTCGAAAGTATGGAAGCCGGCAGAACGTTTGCCGAAGGCGTGAAGATGGCCCAGGAACTCGGTGTCGCAGAGACTGATCCAACGCACGACGTCGAAGGCTGGGACTCGATCATGAAGATCTGCGCGATCGCACGTGTGATACTCCGCACGCCACTGTTGCCGTCCGATGTGCGACGCGAGGGAATACGTGGACTCGATCCGGATACAGTGCAGGCAGCACGAGCGGAAGGAAGACCATTCAAACTTCTTTCGCGTGCGACAGTCAATATGGACGGATCGGTTTCAGCGTCAGTGAGGCCGGAACAGATCGGCACAGGCGATCCGTTCAGCAGCGTGCGCGGCACCTCGCTCGCGATTCATTTCGAACTCGATACGATTCCCGGATTGACCGTGGTCTCCCACCGTCCGAACCTGCAAAGCACTGCGTACGGTTTGTTAGCCGACTTCATCAACGCAACGCGTTATCAAGAGCGTTGAACTTTGAACTTTGTATTGTTATTCGAGCATCAGCGAATAATTTGCAACGTCCGCCAAGGCACAAACCAAGCACTAAGAACCAAGAACTAAGGACTAAGAACCTTGACCGCTGCGATCAGCCGATCGATCTCTTCCTCTGTCGTGTAGCACGCACAACCTGCGCGTATCAGTCCTTCCGGTTCCAGCCCGAGTCGCTTCACCACGGTCGCCGCGTAAAAATCTCCGTGCGACAGGAACAACCCCTTCTCCGCAAAACTTCGCGCCGCAACGGTTGAAGCCACGCCTTCAATCGTAAAAGAGAGCGTCGCGGTACGTGGCGACCCCGGCGGCGGTCCATAAACTCTGACGCGTGGCATCGCGCTCAACGCCGTCCAGAGCCGTTCAAACAGTCGCATCGAACGCACATGCATCTCGCCAAAAGCAGCCGCCAAACTCTCACGCCTGCTCGGTCGCTCCGCCAACGACGCCAGGTAGTCGACCGCCGCCGCTGCCCCAACCATTCCTTCCTGGTTCTGCGTCCCCGTCTCCGCGTTCTCCGGCGCGTAATCCGGCGCGGGTTCGAGCTTCGGAAAGTCGATCTCCTCCAGCAACGACCGCTTCGCATACATCACTCCCACGTGCGGTCCGTAAAACTTGTACGCGGACATCCCGACGAAATCACAGTCGAGCTTGCGCACGTCCATCAGCGCATGCGGCACATAGTGAACAGCGTCAACAAACACGAGCGCCCCGACGCTGTGCCCCATCGACACCACCCGTTCCAGGTCGTTCATCGTCCCGAGTGCGTTCGACGCAGCGCCAATGGCCACTACCCGCGTCTTTGGACCGATAAACCGTTCCAAATCCTCATCGACGAGTTTTCCAGTCGCCGTATCCATGCGCACAGTGCGTATCGTGACGCCACGCTCAACTGCGAGCCTCCGCCACGGATCGACGTTCGCATGATGATCCAACTCCGTCACGACGATCTCGTCGCCTGCGGAAAACCGCTGCCCCAGCGCGCGTGACAAGTGATAGGTCAGCGTCGTCATGTTCGCGCCGAACGCAATCTCGGCCGGCGACGCGTTCAAAAAGTCGGCGCAGACCTCGCGCGCATACTCGATTGCGGCGTCGGTTTCAGCGCTGGTCGGATACGCCCAATGGGTGTTTGCATTGTGGTGATAGAGATAGTCGCTCATCTTCTCCACCACGAAACGCGGCACCTGGGTGCCGCCCGGCCCGTCGAAATAGGCCACCGGATAACCGTTGTGGACGCGTTCGAGAGCAGGGAAGTGCTTCCTGATCTCAGCAGTTGACGCCACTTCTGTTTGGGTTTGACTGGAGGTTGTGGACATTTGGCGCATCATACCAAGAAAACAGTGATGTTAAGAATCCATCGATCTGCTAGAATCACCCCGGTAAAACTGGTTCTCACGACTAACTGTTTCTCATCGTAACGACAAAAGATGGACGAGCGGAGGAGTGGAAAACGGTGGGATGTTTCCCTCGACGCGGCCTGGGACGGCAAGAGCGGAAACTATACCGCCCGCATTACTGATCTCTCGGATGGCGGCTGCTACGTGGACTCGCTGGGCGACGTAACCATGGGTGAGCTGGTGCATCTGAAACTCCAACTGCCGGGCGGCGAGTGGCTCGAGCTGTCAGGTGAAGTCGCTCATCACACGCCTCCAGTCGGTTTTGGCATCCGTTTTCTCGATCTTTCCGACCAGCAATTAGAGACTTTGCGGTCGTTTATCGAGTACCTCAAAAACCCCACCGCGGCGTGATGAATAAAGCAGGAATCCTGAACGCATTCAGCGTTTTTATTGGTTACAGCCTTGAACTCGAAAACGTTAATAAAAACGACTGTTGAATGTACAAATTCATCGTTTCATGCTACTACTGGCCGGCCGGGGAACGTCCTCTTCGGCTTCGGGCACTAACAATTTCAGTTGATGAGATCGGGAACCGTCTCGAATACTTCCCAATCAGTAAGCTGACCAGGTTGGACCATCTCACAGCAGCCATCGAACGCCGGGAAATGCGCAGGCTCAAGGTGAAGTGCGAAGTCGAGCTGCTGGCCGACCTCTCGCTGCTCGATACCGACGCCGGCGAACCGCTCGAATCCCTGACCTTCATGGGCCAGACCAGCGATCTCAGCGCCGCGGGAATCGCGATGATCATTCCTTCCACGATCATCGACGAACGGTTCTGTGACGGCGACAATCGTCTGAACCTGTCGCTCCATCTGCCGGATGGTGTGATTCGACTCGAAGTGACTCCGGTCAGGTGTGAACGTGTGGCCGGCGTGAACTCGTCGCAGGGCTACTTGCTGGGCACGAAAATCGTCGACGTAAAGCAGCGCGAACGGTTCGAACAATACATCGAGCGCATGTCAGACCCGCAGCGCGCGCACTAATCCACTCCGCCCTGTTCCAGAAATTCCTTTGTTCGCTGATCCTGTGGCGAGTTTAAGACTTGCTCGGCGGGACCGTGTTCGACGACCAGACCGGCGTCCAGGAACAGGATGTGGTCCGCGACGCCTCCCAAAAATCCCATCGAATGCGAAATGATGATCATCGTGTGACCGCGATCGACGAACGTGCGCAACAGTGCGCGCAAGCTGTTGATGCGTCTCGGATCGAGCGCGCTCGTTGGTTCGTCGAGCAGCAGTAACGCCGGGTGCATCGCCAACGCGCGAGCGATCGCGACGCGCTGCTGTTCGCCGCCTGACAACGAGCCAGGATACCGGCGCGCTGCAACTCTCAAACCGACCGATTCCAGCAGTTCATACGCTTCAGTCTCCGCCGTCTTTCGCGGCGTGCGCAGAACATGGACCGGCGCTTCGACGATGTTTCCCAACACAGACAAGTGCGGGAACAGGTAGAAGTGCTGAAAAACGGTGCCGACCTTGAGCCGCAACGCGCGCACACGCTTGCGATAATCCGCGTGAGAAATACCCGCTTCGAGTCGCACGTCATCGCATTCGATCGTCCCGCCGTCGATCGTCTCCAGCCCGTTCAAACACCGCAGCAACGTCGACTTGCCGCTGCCGGACGCGCCGATGATTCCCAGCACCGTCCGGGGCGGGACTTCGAAGTCGATCCCTTTCAGGATATGCGCGTCGCCGAAGTGTTTGCGTAAACCCCTCACGCGAATCATGCAGTCGCCTCCGCTTCAGTGTCGACGACACGTTCCATCGCGCGATTGCGCAACCGTTGTTCGAGCAAACGCGCGAGATGCGCCATCGGCAAACTCATCGCGAGGTAAAAAGCAGACACGGCAAGTCCGAGCAGCAGAAACTGGCCCGATGCATTTGCCAGCTCGCGATAGGCAGTCGCCAGTTCCCAAACGGAGATCGCAAACGCGACCGACGTATCTTTGAAAAGAGACACGAAGTCGTTCGTCATCGGCGGCAACGCTATGCGAAACGCCTGCGGCAGGATGATGCGGCGGAAGGCGAGCACCGGTCCCATGCCAAGCGAATACGCGGCTTCCCATTGACCCGTCGGAATAGCTTCGAGCGACGCGCGATAGACCTGCGATTCGTAAGCGGCGTAGTTCAAGCCTAGTCCGACGAGGGCCGTCAGCCATCCGGGCATGGCGATACCGATCACGGGCAAACCGAAATACAGAAACAGCAGTTGGACCAGCACCGGCGTTCCCCGAAAGAACTCGACATAGATCGTGCACAGCGCGCGCACCCACGCCGGTCCTTTCCACTGTCCGACAGCGAGCGGCAGACCAAGAACTATGGCGATCACCATCGACCCGAGCGCGATCAGAACAGTCACCGCAGCAGCGCGTGTAAGTCGCCAAAGCGCTTCACGCCAGTTGAACGTCACGTCCGTCGTCGTGTATTCGACAACGGGAGACGTCGCCTGGTTTCCGGATCGAATCGGCGTTTGGAACTCGACCTGCGCCTGGTTCCAGAGTCCCCATTTCTTCAGGATGGTTTCGAGTGTGCCGTCGGCAATGATCTTGTCGATTGCCGCATCGACTTCCGCTTTCAACGCCTCGTCGCCCTGACGCAGCCCAATCACGTACTGCCCCCTCGTGAACGGTTGGCCAGCCGGTTTCAACCGTCGATTCGGACGCGCGTAAAAAGCCTCAGCCGGAACATCAAACAAAGCTGCGTCGATCCGTTTCAACTCGAGATCGCGATACGCGCCAACCGGATCTGCGTAACTCTTGATCGCAATTCCTTCCTTTTCCAGCAGTCGCGACGCAGCGGTATTCGCAAGCGTGCCGACGACGCGGTTCTTGCAATCGGCGAGAGAGTTGATGCTGTTGTCATCCTCGCGAACGGTCAGTTGTAGTTGAAAGATGTAGTACGGCTTGCTGAAGAGTATTTGTCGCGCGCGATCGCCGGTCGGTTCGAGACCGTTGACGATCACGTCAAACGACTTACGTTGCAACGCAGAGACGAGCGTCTCCCAATCGCTGGGCACAAACTCCGCGCGACGGCCCATCGCAGCGGCCAACGCGTCGACCATCTCTTTTTCGTAGCCGATGTAACGATCGGGGTTAGCGGGATCGGTGAAGACGTAAGGTGCGCCGCCGCTTGGGTCGGCTCCCCAACGAAGGACCTGCTGCGCGCCGGCAGTGGTCCACAGGCAGAGAAGGCACAGGAGAATCCGGCAAAATTTGATCTTGGATGTTCCTCCGTTTAGTGCGGAAGCCAAAAACGAGTCAGGATTCTAGCTGCTGATCGCTTTTAGATCCACTTCTTCGGCAATGCTGATATCGGCCTTCAGCACATTCTGCATCTGCGCCAGGGCGTGCTGGTTCTCTTCTACCGTATTTGAAGCTGTGCAATCGGACGGCACGAACAGCTTGTAGTCGCGCATGTATGCATCGTTCGCGGTGAAGAGCACGCAGTTGTTTCCCTGAATGCCGGTGAGGATCAGGTGTTTGGCGCCGAGATGTGTCAGCAGCAGATCGAGCGTGGTGGAATAGAAGCCGGAGTTCTTGGGCTTGAGAACGAAGTAATCGTCTTCGTCTGGCAGCAGTAGCTCCAGGAACTGCTTGCCGCGCGATTCGTTGCGGCAGTGGGCCACTATCTTCTTGAAATCCGAGCGCCAGCGTCCGAAGTTGTCGTTGACGTAAATCGCCGGAATGCCCGCGTCTCTTGCCCTTTTTTTAAGACTGGCGATCTTCTTAGCTGCGGGAAGCGCGAGCTGCAGGAGTTGTTCCCCATCGGGAAACTCGAAGTCGTTGATGACGTCGATTAAAAGCAGCGCGGCGGCGGATTTATCCGGCGCGGAACCGTGAAGATCGTGACTTCTGACAGGCATGACTACTCCCCTTGTAACCGTTGTTGAATGTCGTGTACATTCCGTCGTACTTTGCGCTTGTCCTTAGTACTTTGTCACAGATCAAGAACAAAGCACAAAGCTCTAAGATCTAAGCTCAAAAACTTAGCCCAACACGCGAAGGACGCCCATCCATGTGCACCGACCGTCGAGACTTTCTACGTTTATCCGCCGGTATTGCCGGCGCCACTTTGTTTGGTAGTTCACTGGCCCACGCTGATTCTGAAGCACCCGAGCCGCAGCAGGGAAACCAGCCGGAAGCCGTTCGACGTTTGCGACGCATGACCGAAGACGTCGTTCCGATCACCCTCGAGGAACGCAAAGGCCGCATTGCAAAAGCACAGCGACTGATGCGCGAACAACGCATCGACGCGATCTATCTCGAGCCCGGCAGCAGCATGTTCTACTTCACCGGTATGCGGTGGGGAACGAGTGAGCGCATGTTTGCGGCGGTGATTCCCGCAAAGGGCGAGATTGCGTGGGTGTGTCCGAAGTTTGAGGAAGAACGTGCTCGCGAGCTGATCAAGATGGGCACCGACATCCGCACCTGGGAAGAAGACGAGAGTCCTTACAAACGCGTCGCCGAGATCTTTCGCGACCGCGGCGTGCGCACTGGGACCGTCGGCATAGAAGAGCGCGTGAGGTTTTTCCTGTTCGACGGCATTCGTACAGCTGCGCCGGCGCTGAAGTACGTCGATGCGACGCCGATCACCGCCGGATGTCGTATGTTCAAGTCGCCGACCGAGCTCGCGTTAATGCAGAAAGCGAACGACATCGCGATCGTGGCGTACAAAGCCACGCGCGATAGCATGACCGAAGGCATGACGCAGGGCGAGTTTGCCGGTATCTGTTCCTCCGCAATGCGCGCACTTGGTTCGTCCGGTGGTGTATTCGTCAGCTTCGGCAAGTACACGGCGTTCCCGCACGGCAGCAGCACGCCGCAGCGATTGAAGGAAGGCGACGTCGTGCTGATGGACGGCGGTTGCAGTGTCGACGGTTACCAGTCAGACATCACACGCACGTTTGTTTTCGGCAAAGCCACGGATCGGCAGCGACAGATTTGGGATCTGGAAAAAAAGGCCCAGGATGCGGCGTTTGCCGCGATCAAGGTCGGCGCGCCGTGTGAGGTCGTTGACGCGGCCGCGCGGAAGGTCATTACCGACGCCGGGTTTGGTCCTGATTACAAGGTCCCGGGTTTACCTCACCGCACCGGTCACGGCATCGGTCTGGACGGACACGAGTGGACGAACTTTGTGCGTGGAAACAAGACGCCGATGCAACCGGGGATGTGTTTTAGTGACGAGCCGACGGTGGTGATTTATGGGGAGTTTGGAATCCGGCTGGAAGACTGCCTGTACATCACGGAGTCTGGACCGAGATTCTTCACGAAGCAGAGTGAGTCGATTGACGAGCCGTTCCCGAAGAGTTAGGCGACACCCGTAAGAACTGCGATTAGCCACATCAGCAGAAACGCGCCGATAGCTACGCCCGCACTCAAGAGGCAAATCAGCGAGGTCTCGACCAGTTCCGATGTCTTTTTTTGTTCGATCATGGGGAGATCCTTGTTTCAGGTTGAGATGATTCGTACAATCCGTGTTTTCTGAGTAGCAAACGAGAACCCGGAACGACGTAATCCTATGTCTGCGTCCCCGGATAAGTCCTCAGGCCGCACTCAAAAAGTCCTCAAAGATGTTTCTCAAGGCCTTTTAATGGCGCAACTGGACAGTCACAGCTACGAATTTGGTCGCTTCCGCCTGAAAACGGCGGAACGAATCCTGCTGCGCGAAGGTGAGCTGGTCCCGCTTACACCGAAGGTTTTCGACATCCTGATCACGCTCGTGGAGAACCGCGGGCGGGTGGTCGCGAAAGACGACCTGATGAAACGGGTCTGGCCGACGACTTACGTCGAGGAAGGAAATCTGACGCAGAACATCTCGCTGCTGCGCAAAGCGCTCGGGGAAAGTCCGGGAGGCGTGCAGTTTATCGAGACAGTGCCGCGACGTGGTTACCGCTTTGTCGGTGATATCAACGAGGCATGGGACGGTACACCGCTGAATGGACCGGCCGAGACTGCCGCTGTCGCGCCTG
>JAICGQ010000121.1 GCA_025923035.1 Pyrinomonadaceae bacterium
AGCGGCCGCATCAACCTGCGCCGCAGCGATCAGGAAGCGGCGATCGCGGCACTCAAGACCGCCATCTTCTGGGATCCGAAACTGATCGACGCGCACATCCTGCTCGGCCGAATCTTTCTCGATCGAGGCGACCGCGGCGAGGCTCGGAAGTACGCGTTGAGTGCGATCGCGATCGATCCGAACAACCAGGAAGCGATCGCGCTTCAACGACAAGTCACCATGGGAAACTGAAGGGCATTGCCGATTGGCGATTGCCCATTGCCGATTTGATCCCGCAAGGGCCACTTGGCAATCGGAAATTGGCAATCGGCAATGTTTTGGCACGCGAGGTGCTCAAGGGATAACCGGCACGACACGGAATACACGAAATTGATGACCGTGCCCCCGCCGCCAACATCCCCTGAGCGCCGCCTGCCGCTGCGCCAGCTAACCTTCCGAGCGACCCTTCAGTGCTTCCCCCCGAAACGTGGACCCGGCGAAATTGGCCGGGTCTTCCCGCATTTTAAGGACCTGTTTTTCAATTCCGGAATCTCTCCAAACCTACGACACTTTGTTGGCAGGCGACGAAATTTGTCACTTTGACAGTGACGCTTTCTGTCTTTTTGCGTCAATTTTCAGCTAATTGACACGCCTCAAGTCACGCCTCGTCACCCTGCTCAAAAAATATTTTTCGCGACGCTTTTGCTAAACTGGCTCGCAGTGCGGCAAGTGTTTCCTACATCGTCTGAATGGGTCGCGGCGGGCGCGACTGCTCTCCTGCTGATCTTCTCGTTTCCAAACTTCGAGTTGTTCTTTCTCGCCTGGATCGCGCTCGGGCCGCTGCTCTTCGTCGTGGCGCTAAAGCCGCAGCCGCTGCGCGCGTTGATTCTCGGCTGGGCTGCCGGGACAGTCTTCTTTTACACAACCTGCTACTGGCTGACTTACTCGATGATCCATTACGGCGGCGTACCGACCGTCGTCGCGTATCTCTTATTGCTCCCGGCGGCGATTGTTGTAGGCATCTTTCCCGGTCTGGCAATCATGCTCGTCGCGATGGCGATCAAGCGCTGGGGCCAGTGGGCGGTACTACTCGCGCCCGTCTTTTGGATCGCGTTCGAATGGGTGCGACTCGGCATTACGGGCCAGCTCTGGAACGCGCTCGGTTACTCACAAGCGTTCCACTCAATGCTGATCCAGCCGGCGAACTGGGGCGGAGTCTACGCCGTCAGCTTTCTGATCGTCGTCGTCAACTCAGCAGTTGTGTTGTTGCTGACGAAGCCGGGAACATGGCGAGCCGCAGCCGCGGTAACACTGATCGTGTGCGCTTTTGGTTTGTCGGTCTTGTCAGCGTGGTTTGTTAATGTGCGACGTCAGCCATCAGATCCGGCGCCGGGAATGTGCGTTGTTGCGGTCCAACCAAACGTGCCGATGACGCTGGTCAAGAGTCCGGAAGAATTGAAGCAGTTACTCGAGCGCCACTTGTCGTTGAGCCTTGAGGGACTGAAGCAGTGTCACGCCGATGCGGATGGAAGATTAGTGATTTGGCCCGAGTCGCCAATGAACTTCACCTATGCCGCCAGCCAATCGTTTCAACAAATGGTGCGGCAGTTCTCAACGGAGAACCGCGTGTATCTTCTCTTCAACTCGTTGGAACCTGCGCCGAATGGTGGTTCGTACAATTCAGCGCTCCTAATAAATGGAGACGCGCCAATAACTCAGTATGATAAGATTCGCCTGATGCCGTTTGGCGAATATGTGCCGCTCCCTCAATGGTTACCGGGAGCTTCTTTGATAACTGGTCTCGTCGGCGAGTTCACTCCCGGCACTCAGTACACACTGATGCCGGTTGGGAATTATCAAGCTGGAGTGTTCATCTGCATTGAGTCGGCGTATCCGTGGATCACGCGCGAGATGACGTCGCGCAATGCCGACCTGCTGATCAATATCTCCAACGACGGCTATCTTGGACCAACTGCGGTGATGCGACAGCATCTGGCGAACGCTGTCTTTCGCGCCGTGGAAAATGGCCGGCCGCTGTTACGCGTCACCAACACCGGCTTGACGGCGCGGATCTACCCATTCGGCGCCGTAACAGATCTGACGAACCCGTTTCAGGCTGACGTTCGCGTTTGGGAGTATTTGCCGGTGAAGGCAGACACGATCTACACCAGGTACGGAGATTGGTTCGTACAGCTTTGCACCGCGATCTCAGCGCTCCTGCTGATCGCAATTGTGTTGGGTAATAGAAGGAGTTTTAGAAAGTTAAGATGAACGAGATTTTGTCACTTCAGGAATTGCGAGTTTCATTTGACGATCTTCGTGCGCGAGTTGAACAGCTCGGGAGGTTTCTTTGATGTACCTGCGCGCCGCGAAGAGTTGAACCAGATCGAGGCCCAGGCCTCGGCGCCCGACTTCTGGAACGATCAGGAAGCCGCGCAGAAGCTGCTACAGAATCGCAGCCGCCTGGAAAAGAAGATCGAGCGACAGGGGCATTTCCAATCGCAGGTAGACGACGCCGCAGTGCTCTTTGAGTTTGCCGAAGAGGACGCAGGTTCAATCAACGAGCTGCATTCGTTACTGGAAAAGCTCGAACACGAGTTGGGCCAGGCTGAAACGGAGATGCTGCTGGCGGGCGACAACGATCGTCGCAATGCGATCTGTACGATTCATCCCGGCGCCGGCGGCACGGAGTCGCAGGATTGGGCCGAGATGCTGTTGCGCATGTATTTGAAATGGGCCGAACAGCGTGAGTTCAAAGCTGAAGTGCTCGAATATCAACCGGGCGAGGAAGCCGGACTGAAGAACGTGACGTTCAGGGTTGAAGGCGAATACGCTTACGGCTTGCTGGCGGCCGAAGCTGGTGTGCATCGACTCGTGCGTATCTCGCCGTTCGATCAAGCCGCGCGGCGGCATACGTCGTTTGCTTCGCTGTTTGTTTATCCGGAGATAGACGAAGACATAGAGGTCGATATTCAGGACAAAGACTTGCGCATCGATACCTACCGCGCGACGGGCGCTGGGGGTCAACACATCAACACCACTGACTCTGCCGTGCGCATTACGCATATTCCCACCGGCATAGTCGTTTCCTGTCAGAACCAGCGTTCGCAACATCAGAACCGGGCCGTGGCCATGCAGGTGCTGCGCTCCCGGCTCTATGAACTCGAATTAGAAAAGCGCCAGGCCGAAACAGCGGAGCTCGAGGCTAATAAGGCTGACATCTCCTTCGGCTCGCAGATCAGAAGCTACGTGCTGGCCCCCTATCAGCTCGTTAAAGACACGCGCACCAAACTTGAACGAGGTAACGTCGACGCCGTTTTGGGCGGAGACATCGACGACTTCATCAAAGCCTACTTGCTCGCGCGCAAGGCTGCGTAACGTTTCGCAGGTTGGCGATGAGGGTTCTTTCGTGACTCACATTTGTTTTCTAAATGCGTGAGTTACTCGTGTTGGCGGTGAGGGTTCATTCGTGTCAACTACATCTACACATTTTGACGAACGACCGCGGATGGTGGTTCCGCGCGCGAGCCGGGGGAGCGAGATATTCGGGATCCTTCTGCTTGCCGCAGGACTCCTGCTGGCGCTGTGCCTGATCTCAGCGGCGTTCTATCCGAACGATCCGTCGTGGAACTCGGTCGGGCAGAGCGAAACACAAAACTGGGCCGGCGCAATCGGCGCGAACGTCGCTGCCACAGCGTTTCAGTTCATCGGTCTCGCCGCGTACCTGCTACCGCTGCTGCTCTTCGCCGGCGCCTGGCGACGCTTTCGTCGCAACGCGATTCAGAGCCCGATCACGCGTGTGGTGGGGCTATTGATCCTGGTCGTTGCCGCTTCATCACTGCTCTCGATCTCGCAACTGCGCCCGCTGTTCGACTCGAGCGTGCAACCCGGCGGTCTACTCGGCACCGTCGTCGCACAAGGTCTCGCGAGTGGCTTGAGCCGGATCGGCGCCACAGTCCTGCTGATCGCGATCGCCGCCAGCGGTCTGCTGCTCGCAACTAATTTCTCCTTCATTCGTCTCTACGAGATTCTGGCAAACCTGATCGGCACCCGGTTCGCGTTCGTCGGCAAGATCCCCGCGCGCTTCCACGCCTGGCGAGCACTGCGCCGCGAACAAGCTGCGAAACGCAAAGAGATGAAGGCCGCCTTGAAAGCCGAACGCGAAGCCGCCCGCAGCACTCTGAATCAGACGTTGGGTTTGACCGCCGCCGAACGCGTTGCAGATTTCATGAAGGAAACTGCGCCGCCGGCAATTGAAACAGCGCAGGTGATCCGTGGTGAAGCGAAAGCTAAACGGACGGCCGTCGAACCCGCACCCGCGCCAGTCATCGTCGCCAGCGCAGCCGCCGCTGCTGCGTCAGCCAGTCCCCGAGTGATTGCTCCAAAAGTAAACGTGGAAGTGGAAAGTGAAGACGTCGAAGAGATGGTGAAGGGCGCGTCTGTGCTGCGCATCAAAGCAGAAGCGCCGGCAACCGCCAAGCTTCCATTCGACGCAAACCGCCGCGACGTCAATTACGACGACTACAATCCGCCGGCACTTCACTTCCTGAACGAAGCACCGCCACACAGCGAACAGGCAGACGCGGAACTACTCGCTCTCGCAAACCGTCTCGCCGAAAAGTGCAAAGAGTTCAACGTCACCGGCCAGATCAAACACATCTGTCCCGGTCCCGTGGTCACGACTTACGAATTCAAACCCGATCCCGGCGTGAAGTACTCGCGCGTCGTGTCACTGGTAGACGACCTCTGCCTGGCGTTGAAAGCGGAGTCGATTCGCATCGATCGCATGCCCGGCAAGCCGCACGTCGGCATCGAAGTGCCAAACCCGCGCCGCGAGACGATCTTCCTGCGCGAAGTGATCGAGTCGCGACCATTCCAGGAGTCGCCTTCGAAACTGACGATCGCGCTCGGCAAAACGATCGACGGTCTGAACTACGTCGCGGATCTCGCGAAGATGCCGCACCTGCTGATCGCCGGAACAACCGGCGCCGGCAAGTCGGTCGGCGTCAACGCCCTGATCGTTTCGATTCTCTATCGCGCGCGGCCCGACGAAGTAAAGTTCATCCTGATCGATCCGAAACGTCTTGAACTCGGTTTGTACGAAGACATCCCGCATCTGGCGACGCCGATCATTGTCGATCCAAAAGTCGCGTCGCGTTCGTTGAAATGGGCCGTCGCGGAAATGGAGCGACGCTATCGCGACCTTGCGGGTTGGGGCGTCAGAAACATCGACGGCTACAACACCGAGATCATGCGCCGTAATCTCGTCAAGGAATATGACGAGAACGGCAATCCGTGGAAACCGCTGCCGTATATCGTGATCATCATCGACGAACTCGCCGACCTGATGATGACTTCCGGCCGCGAAGTTGAAGAGTCGATCACGCGTCTCGCGCAAATGGCCCGCGCGGTTGGTATTCACCTGGTGCTGGCGACGCAACGTCCGTCAGTCGACGTGATCACCGGATTGATCAAAGCCAACTTCCCGTCGCGTATTTCGTTCCGCGTCTCTTCGAAGATCGATTCGCGCACGATCATCGACACGAACGGCGCCGAACAGCTTCTCGGCCGCGGCGACATGCTGTTTCTGCCGCCGGGCACCTCGCGTCTGATTCGCGTCCACGGCGCTTACATCGACGAACAAGAGATCGGAAAGATCGTGTCGCATATCAAGGCGCAAGGACCGCCGACGTACGACGAAAGCATCACGCAGTCGGAAGAAGAAGCGCTTGGACTCGAAGGTGCCGCGGGCGAACACGACGAACTTTTCGAAGAAGCGTTGCGCATCTGCGTCGAGATGAAGCGCGCCTCGACTTCGGTCTTGCAGAGACGGCTGCGGATCGGCTACGGCCGCGCCGCTGCGATTCTCGATATGATGGAACGCGAAGGACTGATCGGTCAGGCCGATGGTTCGCGTCCTCGTCCAGTGCTCGGCCGCGCTTACGAGATGGTTGCCGAGTGGGACGAAATGGGTAGTGGGGAAGTGTAGTTTTGTCCCTCGCAAAAGGGCGCAGAGGTAGAGCGCCGCGCACGTGTGCATTTTGCTATAAACCCAGGTGCAGCAAAACTTAGGTGCGTTAAGACGGATTTTCTCCACAGACTTTTCCACAGGTACGGTGGAAGATCCGTCTCTCATGATGGAAGGAAAAACCCGATGCAAAATCAACTCTCAACAGCCACCCCAGATGTGGCTTCCTTACTAGCTGGCGGTTACCTGATGGAGAGCAATCCTCCAACTAACCCCATTGATCCTCCGGACAACCAGGGCGGCGGCGGTGGCACCTCCACCAACGAGCCTGAGGAAGAAGAAGAGGGCGGAACCGGAAACTAGCACTGCCCCTCCGGAAGCCGCGCAGGTACTTTGAGTATCAACGCTCAGAAGATCGAGACTCGCCCCGTTTCACTCGAAGGTCTTGCCGAATCTGGATCAACTTCGTCGCGCTGCTCGTGAAATCTTCGACGCTGCGATTGCGTCGGTAGATCCGCGACAAGCAGTCAAGCAGGCTATCGTTCGCGATGGGCCAACACTCGAAGTGTGCGGCGAACGATTCGACGCGGCCGCGACGCCGATCTTCGCAATCGCGATTGGCAAAGCAGCGGCTTCGATGGCACTCGGAGTTGAGGACGCACTCGGCGATCAGCTAACACGCGGCGTTATCAGTGCGCCAACGTTGTCGGCAACGCTCTCCCAACCGTGGGAGATCTTCGAAGGCGGACATCCGCTGCCGAATGAAGCGAGTCTTGAAGCCGCCGAGGCTGCGTTCAATCTGTTGGATTGGGCGAACGACGTGCGGGGCGTTGTGATCTGTCTCGTGTCAGGCGGCGGCTCCGCGATGTTCGAATATCCGAAACATCCGGGGATGTCACTCGACGATTTGCGACGCGAGAATCAGACGCTGATCTCAAGCGGCGCGTCCATAAGCGAGGTCAATGCCGTCCGTCGCACGTTCTCAGCCGTGAAAGGCGGAGGGTTGGTGCGACACGCGCCAGAGGCGCGCTTCGTCACATTGATCGTTTCGGACACGAATCGAGGTGACGAAGCGAACGTCGCTTCTGGTCCAACTCTGCCATCAAACTCACCTTATCGCGTCCTGCTCGGTAACTGGACCGCGCTCGACGCCGCTTATCAGAAAGCGTCGGAACTCGGATTTACGCCGGCTGTCGCACACGACATTTGCGAACAACCGATTCAGGAAGGATGTGACCTGCTGCTTGCGTCGCACGGAAACACGGATTGTTTGATCTCAGGCGGCGAGTTTTCCTGTCCCGTTCGCGGCGACGGTCGTGGCGGCAGGAACCTGGAGACAGTTCTGCGTTTAGCAATGGGTCTCAAGGAGGAGGCGGTGGTATTCAGTGCCGGGACCGACGGCGTCGACGGCAACAGTCCCGCCGCGGGCGCGATCGCCGATCAAACGACCGTTGCGCGCGCCCGGAGTCTCGGTCTCGACCCTGCCGACTTTCTCGCTCGCAGCGATTCCTACACGTTTTTCGAGAAGCTGGGCGACCTGATCGTCACCGGCCCAACCGGAACAAACGTCCGCGATCTAAGGTTTTTCATAACTTCTTCTTGACTCACAACTACCTGACCGAATATAAGCTCTGTTGCAACTTCCGCCCGGAGCCGCCAGTTTGTCGACATCGATTAATACGGAAACATTAATCCCGACTGCGCCGCCAGATTCCAGTTCGTTGACTTTTTCCGGACTGGTCGAGCGTCTGAACGCCCAGACCTCTCCACCCGCGCTCGAAGAAATCAGTTCCTGGCTGGCAAATGTCGAGATTTCTCCGTTGGATGTCGAGCCCTTCGTTGGTTTCAAGGAGGGAAACTACTGGCGTCACCGGGTTTGTCGTAACGAAGCCGTCGAGATGTTGATTATTTGCTGGCGGCCCGGTCAAAAAACCCCGATTCATGACCACAACGGATCGCATGGTGTCGTCCGTGTCCATAAAGGACTGATGTGGGAAACGACCTTCTGCTACGAGGAGGAACGCGGCCTGTGCTACAACACGGGCCGCGAGTGTCCCACCGGAACGGTGACCGGGGCCGGCGTGCCCGACATCCATCAGCTTGGAAATCCCGAAGTCAGTGGACAGGATCTTATAACCGTCCACGTGTACGCGCCGCCGCTCGGTGTTCTTAAGACCTACAAGGTGGGGAGTGCTCAGGTAGACCTTTACACGCCAAATGATTTTCCGACGTGATACATCCGTCCCAGCGGCTTCACGTTCGGAGAATGCGTTTCGGTAAAAACTCTCACAGGGTATTTGTCTCGATTTCACTCGCACTGCTTTTCGCAAGCCTTGCGTGTCGTGGGACACGTACGCCTGACGCAGCTCCTCCGGTAGAGTTGACGGTGGCGGCGGCGTCTGATCTGACGCCGGCGTTTGAAGAGATCGGGCGCGAGTTTGAAGCGCGTGAAAAGACAAAAGTCGTTTTTGTGTTTGGATCGACGGGCTTGTTGACGAGACAGATCGAGCATGGCGCGCCGTTCGATCTGTTTGCGGCAGCGAACGTCGCTTTTATCGATCAGCTCGAACAGAAGGGACTCATCCTTCCGGGAACAAAGACGATTTATGGACGCGGCCGCATCACGATGTGGACCAGGGCTGACAGCGCGTTGAAGCTCGAGAAGATTGAAGATCTCGCGGGTCCGGATGTTCACCGGATTGCGATCGCAAATCCGGATCACGCGCCCTACGGACTAGCCGCGCGCCAGGCGCTCGAAACTGCTCGCATCTGGTCCACGGTTCAACCCAAGCTGGTTTATGGAGACAACATTCGTCAGACGTTGCAGTTTGCGGAAACAGGGAACGTCGACGTTGCGGTCGTGGCGCTGTCGTTGAGCGTGCAGAGCAAGGGCCGGTGGGTATTGATACCGGAAGAACTGCACCAGCCGCTCGATCAGGGGATGGGTGTCATTAAGGGGACGAAAAGCGAGCAGGCGGCGCGTGCGTTCAGCGATTTTATTAATGGCCCAACGGGCCGCGAAATTATGAGCAAGTACGGCTTTCAATTCCCGTAACCCATAAATCCTTACCATCCGTGTTTACTGAAATCATGCCGCACTTGCCAGTCGTCAACACCTGAGCGCCCGCTCGCTTCCAACGTTCGACGACTTCCGCGTGCGGATGACCAAACATCGAATCCTTCCCGACTGAGACGATCGCGAAACGCGGGCGTGTGGCAAAGATAAACGCTTCGGTCGATGACGTCTTGCTGCCGTGATGCGGCACCTTCACGACGTCAGCCTTTAGATCCGACGTCAGGAGCGCGGCTTCAGCTTTCTTTTCTATATCACCGGTCAACAAAACAGACCGATCGCGAAATTTCAATTTGATCACGACTGAATCGTCGTTGCTCGAATCATCGCCGGGCGGCGGCCACAGAACCTGCAGTTCGACCTCACCGAAGCGAATCACATCGCCGGCGTGCAGCGTTTGCAAGCTCGTGTTGGCAAGTGACCCGATGAACTTCGTGAACTCCGGATCGTTTGACGGCGTCCGTCCGACGAGCGCCGCATTGACGCTGAAATTGCGCACGACATCGTTGAGCCCATCGATGTGATCTGCATCAGCATGAGTAGCGAGCACGAAATCAACGCGATCCAGCCCGCGCCACCACAAATACTCGGACACGACAGACTCGCCGATGCTGCGCGTCTCGCGTTCGAAGGGTACGCTCGAGCGAAATCGCGGACGGCCACCGCCATCGACAAGCAGCGTTGTTCCGTCCGGCATCGTGATCAGTGCACTGTCACCCTGGCCGACGTCCAGGAAGTCAATCCGAAGTTTTCCATCCGCGTTTGACGCGCTGAACGGATGCAAAATCAGCATCGAAATCAACAACAAGTGGACCACTACAAGTGGCCAATGCGTCTGTTTCTTCGCGAATCGCGACAGAGGTTCCCACCGATTCAGCGCGATCACCAGCAACAGCAGCGGCACGTAATACAACCCATAAACAACGCGCGGCCAGGCTGAATACTCCGGCAGCCGCAACGAAGCAAAGCCCGCATCCGAAAACGGATCGACGCTGTGGACCATCAGCCAGTTGATCGCTTCAGCGAGCCGCAACACCGGCGCCGCAAGCGTCGTACTGACTTCCGCAAGCAGCAACCCAAGCAACGCAATCGCCGCGAGCACCGCCAGCAACACGCTCACGACGATATTCAACAACAGCGACGATAACGAGAGCCGGTGGAAATAGATGATCATCTGTGGCAGCAACACGATCTGAACCGCCGCCGAGACCACTACTGCTCCAAATACGTATCGCAAACACCACTGGATCTTGTAACGCTCCAACACTGCCGCAAGCGGAATCTTGAAGAGTCGATAATGATGCGTCGATCGCGCGAGTTCCCGCTTCCAATTCTTCTCGCTCCAGAACAACGTCTCGCAAAAGGCCTTCAACTCTCGCGAACAGTTTGGTGGATACGGCGTCTCGCCCGTCGGGTACCACGCGCCAATCGCGGAAAGCTTCCGCAGCAGCGGCCAGGCGATCACGACGATCGCGAGTACCGACAGAAACGTCAGTTGGAACGAGGGATCGAAGACCTCCTTTGGGCTTTGGACCAGCAGGATGAGCGCGGTGCCTCCGAGTGCGTTCAGCGAAGTCGAGGGACGGAACAGCACCGCGCCGAGTCCTGCGAAACTGAACATCAGCGCCGCGCGCACGACCGACGCCTCCGCGCCGACGGCCAGCGAGTAACACCACACAAAGGCGATCGGTATTACAAACTGAAGCAAACGTCTGCGCGTGAGGCGACGGATCGCAAGCAGGACGATGCCGCCGATGAAACTGATGTGTAGTCCGCTGATCACGAGGACGTGAAAAGTGCCGCCTTCGCGGAAACGTTCGGACGTCGAGCGAGTGAGGTTGTAGCGATTGCCGAGCAGCGCGGCGTCGAGCACACCGGCGGTTTCCGCCTCAAAGCTGGAATCTATCTGTCGCTGCAGTCGTTCTCGCCACGCATACAGCCAGGCTAACGGCGGGAAAACTCTCGTCTCACCCAGTCGCACGATCTCGCCGCTCACAGCACCCATCGCAACATAACCTTTGCGATCGAGATATTCCTGCAGTGACGACACGCCCGGATTCCGATAATTGTCCGGACGCATAAGCTTCGCAGTGACACGAATACGCGTCCCGTATTGGAGTTTCTCAAGGCTGTGCGCAATCAGATACACAGATCCACGTTCAGTTCTGACGCTGAGATAGGCGCGGTCACGAGCATATTCGGGCGGACGATCCAACACGCCCGTAAGCACCAACGTCCGGCCCACCGGCAACTGCTGAAGTCGCGGTCGCTCAACTCCCAGCACCGCACCGGCAAAGAACAGCGCCACCAACAAGGCGCCCCACGCAACCACCAATCGCGCGTTCAACAGCGCCACCAACGCCCCGAACGAAAACAGACCACCAGCGACCGCCATATACACGATGCCGATCGGTGGCCCATACTCCACCGCACACACACCCACACAAAACGGAATGGCAATTTGGACGAGAGGATACTGGCTAAATAAACGGTGAGGATTCATTTGCGCCGATGTTACAACGATCGGCGCAACAGAACCACTGTCTCGACATGATGAGTCTGCGGGAACAGATCAAAACCGCCGATTGATTCGATTGAATATCCACCCGCGATCAGTTTCTTCAGATCGCGTGCAAGCGTGGCCGGATCGCAGGAGACGTAAGAGATCCGCTGCGGGCGCAGATCGAGTATTCCTTTGATCACCACTGACTCTGCACCCGCACGCGGCGGATCCAGCAGGATGAAATCCACGTCGCGCACGTTCCTGACTCCTTCAGCTACGTTCGCCGTTATCACGCGCGCATTCGCAAGACCCGCCTGCTGAAGGTTCCTGCGCGCGAACCGCGTCGCGACCGGGTTCGCCTCAATACCTAAAACCTTCGCAAAGCGCCTCGACAACGGCAGCGTAAACAATCCAACGCCGCAATAAAGATCCAGCGCGGTCTCACCACCCGCATCACTCAACGCAAAATCAATCAACTCCGGCAACAGCGCCGGATTGATCTGAAAAAACGACTCCGCGTTGTACTCGTATACCTCGTTTCCAACCCGCAAACTCAAATCATTCGTCGCAAACTCAGCAAACGGCGGCGACAGCGAAACATCATTCTCACCGCCCACGACGTCGAGATGCTTCAACTCAGGCGGAAACTCGGACCACTCAGTCCCCCGAACCTGCTCCAGCGTCCCCTGCAACTCCGGCATCAGCACCGCGCAATCGACAACAACACACACGCGTCGCGAACCACGCTCGTAATAACCGATCTCCCGTTTCTCCTGATCGATCTGCCACGTCGCGCGCACACGATACCGCCAGTTATTTGGAGACGGATGCACAACAATCGACGGCAACGGATCCAGGCGCGCGATGCGTTGCAAACAATCCGAAATGATGGCGCCTTTCGCCGCGAGTTGTGCTTCGTA
>JAICGQ010000122.1 GCA_025923035.1 Pyrinomonadaceae bacterium
CGGAGCATGACGGACGTATCGAGTCCGCCGGAATATGCAAGAACGATTTTGTTAATTTTGGTCATCCGTGTTCCCAAACAATTTCCAGACTTTCTTAATCACCGCTTTCTGATCTCGGACAGCAATAAATATCGTGTCTTCGCCAGCAATCGTCCCCACGATCTCCGGGATCGCAGCGGCGTCGATCTCCACCGCGACAGCCGACGCGAGGCCGGGCACGGTGCGCGCGATTACCAAACAGTCGCCCGCGTGGTCTAAACTCAGCAGGCCGCGCGCAGCAGAGCCGTTCATTCGCGGCAACGTGTAGTGGCCGTGATGCTTGACTACGCCGAGTTCTTCCAGGTCGCGCGATACGCTCGACTGCGTGGCAGGCACGCCGGCCCGTTCGAGCAACGCACGCAAATCTTCCTGCGTGCCGATCGGTCGCGCTTGAATCAAACTCAAAATCGTCTGCTGCCGTTCACGCTTATTCATAGAACTCTTATGCAGAGAACTTGCATAATCGCTGCATAGATGCATAAACTAGCATGCGAGTTGGATGTGGTCAAGGAGACCTTTTGATTTATGTGGGGTGGAAGATTCACCGGCCAAACCGATCCCGGCTTTGCGGCCTTCAATAATTCCTTTCAGTTCGACCGAAGGCTGTTTGAAGTCGACGTGGCGGCCAGCATCGCGTATAGCCAGGCGCTGGAAAACGCGAACGCGATCAGCGTTGACGAGGGGCGGCAAATCCGTAGCGGGCTGGAGTCAATTCTCCGCAATGGTCTGACTGACGACTCGCAGGCGGAGGACGTTCACTCGTTTGTCGAAGCACGACTGGTCGAGTTAATCGGCGACGCCGGCCGCAAGCTGCACACCGGCCGCAGCCGTAACGATCAGGTCGCGACTGACTTTCGACTCTGGCTGCGCCAGGCGATCGACCATCTCGACGCCACGCTGCGCATCACGCAGACAGCGTTACTCGACTTCGCGGAAACAAACAGCGAAGTAGTCATCCCCGGATACACGCATCTACAACGCGCCCAGCCGGTGCTGCTGGCACACTGGTGTCTCGCATACTTCGAAATGCTCGCACGCGATCGCAAGCGGCTGCTCGACGCGCGCCGGCGGGTGAACATCATGCCGCTGGGATCTGGCGCTCTGGCGGGCACATCGTTTCCGATCGATCGTGAAGCGCTGGCGAAGTCGCTCGGGTTTGAGGGCGTGTCGCAAAACAGTTTGGACGCGGTTAGCGATCGCGATTTCTGCGTCGAGTTTCTCAGCGCCTGTTCGTTGATCATGGTCCATCTGTCGCGTCTGGCTGAAGACGTCATCATTTACGCGACGACTGAGTTCGGGTTTTTTGGGCTAGGTGATGCGATCGCGACGGGATCGAGTCTGATGCCGCAGAAGAAGAACCCCGATTCGATGGAGCTCGTGCGCGGGAAAGCCGGACGAGTATTTGGCGATTTAGTCGGGTTGTTGACGACATTGAAAGGTTTGCCGCTCGCTTATAACAAAGACATGCAGGAAGACAAGGAAGCGGTGTTTGACGCGTTCGATACCGTCACGTCTTCGCTGCAAGTGTCGAGCACGGTTCTGGCGAACATCACTGTCAACGAGGTCGCGCTAGGCGGTTACATGAACGCAACTGAACTCGCCGATTATCTGGTGCGAAAAGGAATGCCGTTTCGCGACGCGCACGACGTCGTCGGTCGAGTTGTTATCCGTGCGATTGAGTTGGAAAAACAGATCGAAGAAATTGAAATTGACGAGTTGCGGAAATTCTCGACATTAATCGAAGCGGACGTTTATGACGCGTTGTCTATAGAACAAACGATTAACGCGAAGTCGCAGACCGGCGGGACGGCGAGGGCGTCGGTGAAGGAGTCGCTGGCGCGGGCGCGACGCGCGTTGGCTGAATCGTCTCCTGGTAGATAAACCTCACGTCCATCAACTTCAAAACTACAGCGGGTTTCACGGCGTTGCGGTTGGCGTCCATGCTGATCATGCCGGTGACGCCGTTGAAGTCTTTCGTCGCCGCGAGCGCCTCACGCAGCTTCGGCCCGTCAATGGTTGCCGCTCGCGCGATCGCGTCGAAGAGAATTCGTGCCGCATCGTAGGCCAGCGCCGCATGCGCATCCGGCGTCAACATGCCGTAACGTCGCATGTACTCGTCGACAAACGAACGAATCGCCGGCGATGGATCATCGACTGAATAGTGCGTCGAGATATACGAGCCGTTCAGCGCGTCGCCTCCCAACTGCCACAACTCCGGTGCGTCCCAACCGTCTCCTCCGAGCAACGGTTGCGTCAGACCAAGCTGTCGCGCTTGTTTCGCAATCACAGTGACGTCGCCGTAATAACCCGGGATGTAGACCACGTCGGGTGCAGCGGCGCGAATTGCGCTCAATTGGCCTTTGAAATCGGCGTCACCCTGGGCGTACGACTGTTCGTTGACGATCATTCCGCCGAGTCGTTTGAAACTGTCCTGAAAGAAGTTCGTCAGACCGCGCCCGTACGGCGAGTTGAAGTCGAAAAGTATCGCCGCCTTTTGCGCTTTCAGTGTGTTGAAAGCGAAACTCGCCATCACTTCGCCCTGAAACTCGTCCACGAAGCACGCGCGAAAGATGTAGTCGCCAACAAGCGTCACCGCGGGGTCAGTCGCAGACGGCGAGATCAGCGGCACGTGCGACGACTGCGCGCGTGGCGCGGCCGCACGGCTGTTTCCTGAAGTTCCTCCGGCGATGATGGCGACGACCTTGTCCTGATCGATCAGTTTCGCGGTCAGTTGCGCGGCTTCTTCCGGACTGCCTTTGTCGTCTGTGATCACGACGTCGATGCGCCGTCCGTTGATGCCGCCGCTCTGGTTGATCTGGTCGGCGGCCATGAGCACGCCGTTCATGGCTGACTGGCCGAAGTTGAAAGTTGGACCACTGAGATCGCCGAAGTAGCCGATCTTGATCCTGCTGCGGTCTGGCTGGTTTTTGTTCTCGCCGGTCTCGCGAGAACATGAGAAAGCGAGTGCCAGCACGACAAGCACGCAGGGGAAAACTACCTTTTGCAGGTGGAGAGTCGTCTGGTGCGGCCGGGGGGCTGTCGAAGTTGTCTGACTACTGACGCGTGATCTACTCGCCAAGGTAAGCTTCTTTTATCCGTGGGTCGTTGGCCAGGTCCTTCGATGGACCTTCCATAACTATTCGTCCCGTCTCAAGTACGTAAGCGCGATCGGAATGGCCCAGCGCGGCGTGCGCGTTCTGCTCGACCAGCAGAATCGTCGTTCCCTCGCTCTTGATCTCGTCGATCGCTTCGAAAATTGTGTGGACCACCAGCGGCGCGAGACCCAACGACGGCTCGTCGAGCAGTAACAGTCGCGGCCTCGACATCAACGCTCGTCCCATCGCGAGCATCTGTTGTTCGCCGCCGGAAAGCGTTCCGGCCTTCTGCGCCTCACGTTCTTTCAAACGCGGAAACATCCTGAACGCGCGCTCCATGTCGGCGGCGATGTCGGCCTTGTTTTTCTTCAGGTACGCGCCCATCTGCAGGTTTTCGCGGACGGAAAGGTTGGCGAACACACCGCGTCCTTCGGGCGACATCGAGATGCCGCGGGCGACCAGTTTGTGTGTTGGTTTGGCGCTGATGTCTTCGCCTTCGAAAACGACGCGGCCTTGTCGCGGTTGCAGCAATCCGGTAATCGTGCGCAGCGTGGTCGTCTTGCCGGCGCCGTTCGCGCCGATCAAGGTTACGACTTCGCCTTGCTCGACGTGCAGCGACACGCCGGTTAGAGCTTCAATCGCGCCGTAGTTTACAGAGACGTTTTCCAGTGAAAGCATTTTATTTTGATCTTTGTACTTAGTGCTTTGTACTTTGCTTAAGGAAACCGGAGACCACAGCAACAACAAAGAACAAAGCTCCAAGTACAAAGCTCTAATCGCCCAGGTAGGCTTCAATCACCTTCGGATCGTTCTTAATCTCTTCGGGAAGGCCGAGCGCGATCGATTTGCCGTAGTCCACAACCTGGATTCTTTCGCACACGCCCATCACGACCTTCATGTTGTGTTCGACGAGCAGGATCGTGAGTCCGAAGCGATCGCGAATCTGCTTGATCAGGTTCATCAGGTCTTCCTGCTCGGACGGGTTCATACCCGCGGCAGGCTCGTCGAGCAGCAGCAGCTTCGGCCGCGTCGCAAGCGCGCGCACGATCTCGAGCCGGCGCTGCGAGCCATACGGCAAACTCGTGCCGCCTTCATCTTTAAAACGCGCAAGGTCGAATATTTCCAGCAATTCCATCGCAAACTCGCGATGCTCGCGTTCGTCGCGTTCGAATCGCGGCAGGCGCAGGACGGCGTCGATCAGGTTCTGTTTTGCGTGTCGATGGCAGGCAGTCATGACGTTTTCCAGCACTGACATGCTGGGAAACAACCTGATGTTCTGGAAAGTACGTGACACGCCGCGGCGCGAGATCTCGTAGGGCTTTAGTCCGTCGATGCGCTCGCCATTGAAATAAAGCTCGCCGGAAGTCGGCGTGTAAACGCCCGTCAGCAGATTGAAGATCGTCGTCTTTCCGGCGCCGTTCGGACCAATCAGTCCGTAGATCTCACCGGCGCGCACCTTCATGTCGAGTTCGTTCACCGCGACCAGGCCGCCGAAACGGATCGTGCACTTATTCGTCTTCAGTGGATGATCGCCGTCGTTTGCCGTCGTCTTCGCGTCAGCCATAATCTTCTACTTCCGTACCTCTTGTGATTGCGCGATCGGAACACCTTTTTCGCCGGCTGGTTTATCGCCTTCGGGTTGCTTCTGCGATCGCTTCAACCACGGAATGCCAAACTCTCTCGCGCCCATCACACCCTGCGGCCGCGTCAACATGATCACGATCAGCAACGCTGAATAAATGACGAGGCGATAGTGAATGAGATTACCGGGCAGTTGCCGCAGCAACTCGGGCAGGATCGTGATCACGATCGCGCCCAGCACCGCGCCCGTAATCGATCCCATTCCGCCGAGCACGATCATGATGATGATCTCGATCGAGCGAATGAACTGGAAGTCGTTGGTGTGCAGAAACTGGCGATAGTGACCGAACAAAGATCCGGCGATGCCGGCGAATGCTGAGCTGATGACGAACGCCAGCACCTTGTAACGGGTCGTATTGATGCCCATCGCTTCCGCGGCGAGTTCATCTTCGCGAATCGAGATCAACGCGCGACCGACGTCGGAACGGACGATGTTATAGACGACGACGATCGTGATCACGGCAAAGCCGCCGATCCAGAGGAAGTTTGCGTACTGCGGAATGATCGCACGGCCTTCCCACGGTGAAACCGCGCCGCGAAAACCGGTTGCGCCGCCGACGCGATCGATGTTCAGGATGATGATGCGGATGATCTCAGCGAACCCGAGCGTGACGATCGCGAGATAATCGCCGCGCAGTCGCAAACTCGGAATTCCCACCACTAATCCAGCCAGCGCCGCTATCAACGCGCCGAAGAGAATGATGCCGAGAAAGACCAGCGCCTGGGCCACAGTCGCTCCCACCAACCCCGTCAACCACACCTCGACCGGTTGTGAGAAGTAGACAGTCAGGAAAACAGACGAGTATGCGCCGACGGCCATGAAGCCGGCGTGTCCGATGGAAAACTGTCCGGTAAATCCGGTGATCAGGTTGAGGGAGACGGCGAGAATGATGCTGATGCCCGTCAGGCTGAGGAGTTCGGCGTAGTAGTAGGGTAGTCCAAAACCGAAGAGTCCGTCTCTGCTCGCCCAGCCGTTTACGGCTACGAGCACGCCGACAACGATGACTAAACCCAGAATCCGTTTAACGAAGGTTGGCATTCAGTGGAAGTCGATCTGCGATTGCTTCAGACTTTCTCCTGTACGGTTGATCCGAGTAGACCTGAGGGACGAAGCAAAAGAACAAGAATCAAGATCGCAAAAGCCACTGCATCACGGTAAGTGGAAGCGATACCGATGTGCTGTCCGTAACCCACAACGAAGGTTTCCGCGGCGCCGATCAGCAAACCGCCGAGCACCGCGCCGGGGATGTTTCCGATGCCGCCCAGTACCGCGGCCACAAAAGCTTTCAATCCCGTCAGGATTCCCATCAACGGATCGATGTTTGGATTGTATTGAGCGGTCAAAACGCCGCCTGCGGCCGCGAGCGCCGAACCGATCGCGAAGGTCAGGCTGATAATCGCGTCGGTGTTGATGCCCATCAGTTTGGCGGAGTTCAGGTTGAACGAGACCGCGCGCATCGCGGTGCCGACTTTCGTCTTGAACACGACCCACTGCAACAGCAGCATCAGCGCGATGGATACAAGGAAGATAACGATCTGTGCCTTCGAGATCGCGGCGTTACCGAAGAGCCGGTACGGCGCCTGGCTCTGCGATCCCAGAAAATCGGGAAACGCGCGTGGCGTGGCGCCGATCTGGGCAACGAACAGGTTCTCGATCAACAGCGAAACGCCGATGGCCATGATCAGCGTCGTCATGCGCGAGTATTTGCGAACGGGGCGATACGCGAATCGTTCGATGACCATTCCCACCAGTGCCGCGATGATCATCGCACCCACGAGCACGACGGCCAACGCCATCCATGATGGTCCAGCCGCGAAACCCACGTAGAGTGCGATATAAAAACCGGCGAACGCGCCTACCATGTAGACGTCGCCGTGCGCGAAGTTGATAAGGCGGAGAATGCCGTACACCATCGTGTAGCCCAGAGCGATCAGGGCGTAGATGGCGCCGACATTAAGACCGTTGATTAGTTGCTGAACGAAGGTATCCATCGATGCGTGCTACCTGTTTGTTCCGGACCCGGACGCCGGGGAAGTTGCAGCGGCGGGTGATGCGGCGCCCGCTGGTGCCGGTGATCCAGCAGACGTCGTGGCCGGAGGCGTCATACCTTCGGGATAGATCGTCGTGTCGTAATTGAACTTGCCCGCCTTAGCTGCCGCGTCCCAGACGAGTTTCAGGACGACGGCTGGTTTCACAGCGTTACGATCCTTGTCGATCGAGATCGATCCGGTGACGCCCGCGTAGTTTTTCGTCTGCGCAATCGCCTCACGCAGTTTCACGCTATCAGTGCCGCCTGCGCGTGTAATCGCGTCCGCGAGAACTTTCATTGAATCGTAGCCGAGCGCGGCAAGTGCGTCTGGCAGGATGTTGTAGCGGGCTTTGTAGTCGGCGACGAACTTCTGAATCGCCGGAGAAGGATCGTCAACTGAGTAGTGGTTCGAAATGTAGTTGCCGTCGAGTGATGCGCCGCCGAGCTCCCACAGTTGCGGTGAATCCCAACCATCGCCGCCGAGCAGTGGAGCTTTAATTCCGAGTTGCTTGGACTGATTTGAAATGACGCCGACTTCGCCGTAATAGCCCGGCACGTAAATCACGTCAGGATTTGCCGCACGAATCTGTGTTAACTGACCGCTGAAGTCGCGATCGCCTTGCGTGTACGACTGCTCTGCGACGATCTCGCCGCCGAGTCCCTTGAAACTACGGGTGAAAAACTCGCGCAGCCCGCGGCTGTAGTCGGCGTTGAAGTCATAGAGAATCGCAGCTCTCTTCGCGTTCAGATTCTTGGCCGCGAACTTAGCCATCACGTCGCCCTGGAAGGGATCGATAAAGCAGACGCGGAAGATGTAGTCGCCCACCTGAGTCACGTTCGGATTCGTCGACGATGGCGAGATCATCGGCACTCTGGCTTCCTGTGCTTTCGGCGCCGCTGCCAGACTGTTTGACGAAGCTACTTCGCCGAGCACTGCGTGGACCTTGTCCTGATTGACGAGCTTGCTGACCACGGTCGCCGCTTTGTTTGGTTCGCCCTGATCGTCCTCGACGATGACGCGGACCGGTCGACCCATCACGCCGCCGGCCTTGTTGATCTCATCGGCCGCCATTTCGACACCATTCTTCGTCGACGTGCCGAAACTCGCGGTGCGCCCGGTAAGGTCGCCGTAGTAGCCGACGATGATCTCGCCGCTGCCATCAGTGGCATTTGTTCCACTGCCGCCGTTGCGGCGTTCACAGGCAAAACTGGCGAATAGAGTAGTAATCAACAAAAGCGCGAGTAGCGTGCGTTTCATGTGGTCCTCACAAACGGCGATTTGGATTTGACGAGCGGGCTCTGGTCAATCTGTGATTTAGGTTCAGCGACGAATTATAGCGATTTCACCCGAACTGTCGAGTGCGCAGCCGCTGTAAGCCGTGCAGATCATCGGGTTATGCCTGTAAGATAGGGCGCCGTGAGCCACTCAACACCTGCCAAAAGCGGCATCGCGCCTGACCTCGGCGACATGAATAAGGAAGACTTTCGTCGCTTCGGTCATGAGTTTGTCGACTGGATTGCCGATTATTTCGAGCGCATCGAAGATTTGCCGGTGTTGGCCGCGATCGAACCAGGCAGTTTGAAGGCGCAACTTCCTGATGCTGCGCCGCAGCATGGCGAACCGATGGACCGAATACTCGCCGATCTCGATCGGCTCATCGTTCCGGCGTTGACCCACTGGAGTCACCCGTCGTTCTTCGCCTACTTCGCAACGTCGACTTCCGCTCCGGGCATTTTCGGCGAACTACTCGCCGCCGCTTTCGATAACAAAGCGATGCTTTGGCGCACGTCGCCCGCGTCAACCGAACTTGAAGAGGTAACGCTCGACTGGCTGCGCCAGATGATGGGACTCGATCCGGGAATGATCGGGATCATTTATGACACTGCGTCGGTCTCGAGCATGCATGCGATTGCGGCAGCGCGCGAGGGCGTCGAGCAGCGCATTCGCGAGGAAGGCATGAGCGGGCGTCCCGATCTGCCGCTGTTGCGTGTCTATACTTCCGAACAGTCGCACTCTTCGATCGAGAAGGCCGTGATCACGCTTGGTCTCGGGCAACGTGGTCTGCGGAAGATTCCGACCGACAAAGACTTTCGCATGGACGTGAAAGCGCTCGCGCAAGCGATCGAGGAAGATAAGCGCGACGGTTATCTGCCGTTCTGCATCGTTGCGACAGTGGGAACGACGTCGACGTCGAGTATCGATCCCGTGAAGGAGATCATTCCCATCGGCGAAGAACATGCGATGTGGTTGCACGTCGATGCTGCTTACGCGGGTTCGGCGGCGGTCGTGCCGGAGTTGCAACACATTCTCGCGGGTTGTGAACGCGCCGATTCTCTGGTTGTTAATCCGCACAAGTGGTTGTTCACGCCGTTTGACCTGTCAGTGTTGTACTGCCGTCACATGGATCTGCTCCGCCGCGCGTTTTCGCTGGTGCCTGAATACCTGCGCACGCCTGAACAGGAGAAGGTGCGAAGCGGATCGGATTACGGCATTCAACTCGGGCGACGCTTTCGTGCGCTGAAGCTCTGGATGGTGATGCGTTACTTCGGACGCGACGGTCTGGCAGCGCGAATTCGTGAACACTGCCGTCTGGCGCGAGTGTTTGCGTCGTGGATCGACGAGTCGAGCGATTGGGAGTTGCTGGCGCCGGTGCCGCTGGGATTGGTTTGTTTCCGCGCGCATCCTGAGGGTGTTGATGCGGCGGATTTGGATGTCTTGAACGAATCGATTATGCACGGTGTGAATGCGAGTGGCCGCGCGCTTTTGTCGCACACGCGATTGAACGACAAGCTGACGCTGCGGCTTTCGATCGGAAACATTCGCACCACGGAAAAACATGTGCGCCAGGTGTGGGAGTTGTTGAACGAACAACTACGATCGTTGAAGAAGGGGGACACGTGAGACTCACAATCAAGTTATTAGCCGTCGTCGTTCTCAGTTGCGTGTTTGCGTCGGCGCAAACCGCGCCCGCACAAAGTGCGGCAGAGGCCCAGCATTTCAGCAAGAACGGAGTTGCGTTTGACTATCCCAACGGTTGGACCGTCAGCGACATCAGCGACGACGACGCACACCAGTACACGCTCGCGCGCACGAACAGCGATCTGCAGATGCGAGTGTTTGCGCACAAGGGCCGCATCACGGCCGAGAAACTTCCCGAGGCGAAAAAATCGTTCATCGAACCTTACGTGAAAGCGATCTCGAACCAGTTCCGGCAAATGGGCGCCACGCCGAAAGAGACGGCTGACACCACGGAAATCGCCGGCCTTCCCGCCGATGGCGTGAACATCAGCGCCTCGCTGGGCGGTGAAGCCGGGGCCGCGAAGATCTACTGGGCGCTCGTGGGGCGGCGGGTGGTGGTCCTGACATTGTGTGGTCCTGACAGCGAGATCAAGAAGTACACTCCGGCGTGGGACCTGTTTCGCACAACTATAAAAATCGAAGAACCAACACCAGCAGCGTCTCCTTCACCGAAACCGTAACAGACTAACTCAAACTCAGGCAGGGCAAATATGACGACGATGAAATCATTCGTGGTCGCAGTCTTTATCACGGCTGCGAGCGTGCTTACGTGTGCGCAGTCGCGTGGGCCAATGAGACCGGCGGACATCGTCCGCGTTGCGAATGTGACCGATGCTCAGATTTCGCCGAATGGACAGTACGTTGTTTATACCGTTTCGTCGGTTGCTGACGACAAGACGGTGAGCACGCTTTGGCTCGCGCGTCTGTTGCCGGAGCTTCAGCAGGTTCAACCAACGGCGCAACCGACGCCGCGTCCCCCTTCAGTTCGCGGTGCGCCGTATTTCGAATGGCCTGAACTTCGCACCACGCCGCGCACGCTGTTGCCGCCGGGTTTTTATGCCTCGAATCCTCGCTGGTCGCCTGACGGCAACTCGATCGCTTTTCTCTCGCAGCAGGATGAACAGGACGGACTGTGGGTCGTCAGACTCGACAAACCCGAGCCACGCTTCATCACCCCCATCACGTCGACCAATTTCTTTATCACCTACGCAGGCGAACCGTTCACGTGGTCGCCCGACTCGAAGCGCATCGCATACGTTTCGGCTCGCGCTGAAGTGGCGGATGTGCCTGACAGGTCACGGCGGGGTGACGATCCGCGCGTGATCGATCGGATCCAGTACAAGTCGCGCACGTCGTTCTCCGACAATCGACGCACGCACGTCTGGGTTGTCGACGTCGAACGTCCGGCGCCGCTGCAACTCACGTCGGGCATGTTTTACGATCACGCTGTCAGCTTCAGTCCGCGCGGCGATGAGATCATGTTTCTGTCAAATCACGAACCGGATCCTGACGCACTCAACAACTCGGATATTTTCGCCGTCGATCTCGGTGGACAGACGCGCCAGATCACGCAAACGAAAGGTTGCGAATACGATCCCGTTTGGTCGCCGGACGGAAGGTCCATTGCGTACGTTGCAACCAAACGTGAAATCACAACGATCGACAGCGTCGCGGAAGATGCACATCTCTGGGTCGTTCCAGCGACGGGCGGTAACGGCAAGGAACTGACGTCCAATCACGATCGGCGCGTGCGCGATCCAC
Source organism: Pyrinomonadaceae bacterium (assembly GCA_025923035.1). GTDB lineage: Bacteria > Acidobacteriota > Blastocatellia > Pyrinomonadales > Pyrinomonadaceae > PSRF01. The sequence goes on from JAICGQ010000122.1 coordinate 11,367, forward strand.
GCTGGTCTGCTGACGGGCGATCGATCATGTACCTCGCGGGGGATCAGGGTTACACGAGGATATATCGCATTCCCGCCGACGGCGGTAAGGTATACAAATTTTCGCTATATACCTCGCGAGACGGCGCCGAATTTTTCGGCGCTTTTTCAGATAACGATCCGGCGCTGGCTAACGTTGTCGGTGCGCCAATCATGCCGTCCTTCCCGTTTCAGATCACGAGTTTCAGTCTTAGTAATCGATCGCAGAGTTTCGGTCGCGACGCCGCGTTCCCGTTTGTTGTGACCGTCGGTACGCCGTTGCGGCCGTCGGAAGTCTGGTTCGGTTACGGAATCGGTTTGTTTCCCGTCCGGCGCGTGAGCGCGCACAACGATTCGTTGGTGCGGACGCAGCGACTTGTCGTGCCCGAGGAGTTCGTGTTTAAGAGTTTTGATGGGACGCAGATTCAGGGTTGGTTGATGCGCCCGCCCGGATGCACGAGCGATCGCAAGTGTCCGCTGATACTCAGCGTTCATGGTGGTCCACACGGGATGTTTGGCTGGTCGTTCAATGCGTCGTTTCAGGTTTATGCGGCGCGCGGTTACGGCGTGCTGTATCTGAACCCGCGAGGGTCGAGTGGTTACGGGCAGAAGTTTTCTGACGGGACGTTGAACGAGTGGGGTGGCGGTGACTATCGCGACTTGATGCTTGGCGTTGATGACGCGTTGAAGCGCAATGAGTGGATCGACGGCGGTCGGATGGGCGTTACGGGAGGAAGTTATGGTGGGTTTATGACGAACTGGATCGTGACGCAGACGCCGCGTTTTCGAGCAGGTGTGGCGGTGGCGAGTGTCAGTAATCTGATCAGCTTCTATTCGACGTCGTTGTATCAGGATTTGATTCACGCGGAGTTCGGCGGATTTCCGTGGGACAACTTCGACGTGCTGTGGCAATACTCGCCG
>JAICGQ010000123.1 GCA_025923035.1 Pyrinomonadaceae bacterium
CCGGATTCTTCAGTTTCGACATCACTTCCGTGATCGCGCGTTCGAGTTGCGGATCTTTGCCGGCAAGCACCGAATTCGGATCGTTGTCGACTTCAATGTCCGGATCCACCCCGTAACCTTCAATCACCCATTCGCCGTTCTTACTGGCAAAACCAAACTCCGGCACGTTCACCACACCGCCGTCGATCAACGTCCCGCGGTTTGTGATACCGACAACACCACCCCAGGAACGTTTTCCAATCAATGGTCCAAGACCAGCCTCACGAAACATCGCCGGGAAGATGTCGCCGTCGGATCCGGAATTCTCGTCGAGAATCGACACCATTGGTCCAATGAACACAGCATCAGGATACGTCGTCGCCTCTTCGTTCGTGCGCGAATAACCAAGCGCCAACACCTTGCGCCGCAACCGCTCGATCAGCATGCGCGACACGTTGCCGCCGCCGTTCGCGCGAACGTCGACGACCATGCCTTCCTTCGTCAACTGCGGGTAGTACCACTTGATGAACTCACGAATTCCATTCGTGCCCATGTCCGGAATATGCATGTAGCCGACGCGACCATTTGTTGCCTTCGCCACTTTCTGACGATTGCCCTCAATCCAATCGAGATAGATCAAGTTTGATTCGTCAGTAATCGGACGATACGAAACAGTGCGCGCGCCCTGCATCGTCGGCGTTTTATTCAACGTAAGCTGGACCGGATTGTCCGTCTTGTTTCGCAACAAGCGATACGGATCGTCCGTCGCCTTCAGCTCTTCGCCGTCAATCGCAAGCACGTAATCACCGACACTCGCATTTACCCCGACCTCCGTCAGCGGCGAACGATAGATGTCTTCCTGGTTCTCACCAGTGAAGATCTTCGAGATGCGATAACGTCCGGCCTGGCGGTCCAACTCGAAACGCGCACCCGGCAATCCATAACGCGGCCGCGGGGGAACGTTGAAATCACCACCGTCGATATACGCGTGCTGGACCGTCAACTCCGAAATCATCTCGTGAATCACGTAGTTGAGATCCGAGCGATGCGCGACATGCTTGAGCAACGGCTTGTATTGCTCGCGCACCGCTTCCCATTCGTAACCATGCATGTTCGATACGTAGAAGAAATCGCGGTAACGACGCCAGACTTCGTTGAAGATCTGGTTCCACTCTTCAGCGGGAACACGATCGACCAACAGTCCTGAAGTAGACACGGCTTTTCGCGTGCGATCGCCGGTGGGCGTTGCATCGTAAAGGTTGTAAGTCGTCGTGCCCGGACCTTGCGCAACGAGAACTTTCGCTCCGTCGTCGGCAAGGACGTAACCGCGAATGTCCTCCGCGAGCGTCGTCTCTTTACGATCCTTGAGCGAATAGAGCTTCAACGCGCTCGTGCGATCGCCCTGCCGGCCGTAGTAACTCGCGCCACCAACGACGTAAAGCAGATGGCCCGGTTTCGCGGACAAACCGAAATAGTTGTCAGCACCGATCGGCGCACGCGCGACGCGATTCTGAATACCATCGAAATCGATCACGAGGTTTGCAGGCGGTTTCGGCGCGGCGTCAGGTTTCGCTTCCGGCGATGCAGGTGGCGCCGCAGGAGTTTCAGCCGGCTTATCAGGCGCTGGTGACGTGGCAGGTTTAGCAGCGTCGTCAGCGCTCTTCGCCACGGCCACTTCGTCGCTCTCCGGCGGGAACGGATGCTTCACGTCTTTGCGCAACGCCATCGCGTAGATGTGGGTCGTGCGGTTCGTCGCGAAGTTGAACTCCACGCTTGAAAGCTGCGGTAAGTACTCACGATCGCTGAAGAAGTAGAGATAGTTGCCTTGCGGATCCCACACCGGGTTATACGAGTTGTTATTCTCCGCAGTCACTCGCCGCAACTGGCCGTCCGACGCACTCCAAATGTAGATGGACGTGAACTGGTTCTCATTCGGCATCGTAAACGCGAGGTAATTGCCTCGCGGCGACCAGATGTAATCGCGAATCTGTCCGCGACGCGCGTCGGCGATCTCGGCGACCTTGCGTTCGGCGAGCGTGATCACGAAAACCTTCCCGTCTTTGTCGCTGAACGCGATACGTTTTCCGTCGGGCGCCCACTCGGGCTGATAACGCATCGCAGTGCCGCCGCGTGTGATCTGTTCGGCAGGCTTCGATCCATCCTGCGGAATCAGATAAATCTCCTCCTCACCACTCATGTCGGAAACGAATGCGATCTGCGATCCATCAGGCGACCAGCTCGGCCACTTGTCGAACGCACCGGACGAGTGCGTGAGATTTCGCGTCGGCCCCTTTTCGCTCGGCGCGCTGAAGATGTCGCCGCGCGCTCCGAACACCACACGTTCGGCCTTCGGACTCAAACCCACCGCCTGAATCATGTTCGCGGCCGACACCCTGCTCGGACGCCGTGCGATACCTTCATCAGGAACGTTGATCGAGATCGGCGTACTCTTGCGGCTGCGTGTGTCGAAAACCTGCAACTCGCCGTTCAACTCGTAAACGATCTGTCCTTCATTGTCGGAACTGGGCCAACGCACGTCATACGTTCGATTCGTTGTGACTTGCGTGCTTCGTCCTGACGAGACTGCGTAGGCGTAGAGATTGAAGTGACCGTCTTTATCCGAGTTGTAGAAGATTGTGTCGCCAACCCACATCGGGTCGCGGGTTGCGCGTGGTCCGTTCGTGATCTGCTTCGCGCTGCGGTTGGCGAGATTAAAGATGTACAGATGGTTGGCCTGACCGCCGCTGTAACGCTTCTCGGAACGGAAATCGCGCGCCTGTGGCGAGTAGACCATCTCGGCGCCACTCGGCGAATAGTCGCCGGAACCGGCCTGCGGCATCGGCAACGGCTCGGCCGCGCCGCCGTCGATCGAAACGGCGTAAAGACGCGCGATGCCGACTGACCACGAGTCGCGGGTGGAGCGGAAGTAGATCTGCTTGCCGTCTTTGCTCCAGCCATGAACCTGGTTTTCCCAACCCCAGCGCGGCGGCAATGGACCACGCGCTGGATAGTAGGTGAGCTGACGCGGCTCACCACCGCTCGTCGGCACGACGTAAACCTGTTCGTCGCCGTCATACTGGCCCGTGAAAGCGATCCACTTTCCATCAGGTGAGAATTTAGCGAAGAGCTCGACGCCGGGATGCGAGGTCAATCGTGTGGCCAGGCCGCCGGACGAGGCAGCGGTCCAGAGATCGCCGCCGTAAGTGAAAACAACCCGGTCGCCCCGGATGTCGGGAAATCGCAACAGCTTGGTTTGGGAGTAGGTGGTGGTGGAAACTAGCAGCGCTATCGACAGTACGACAGCAAAACGGATCAAACTGATTCCGGGCAAGGAATTCTCCTCCTGATTCGCGGTTACTTCCGATTTTTGAACGCGTCATTCAATTCGGTATGTCTACTGGTTAACACCACCGGACGGCCATCTATGAACAAATATCGAATGCGCGTGCGAATTTCGAGCAGATCCCCGTCCGTGACCACAAGATTCGCCATCTTGCCCGGTTCGATCGAACCCAAACGGTCCGCGACGTTCATGATCTGCGCCGGATAAAGCGTCACAGATTTCACTGCGTCCGCTTTCGACAACCCAAACGCCGCCGCCATTCCCGCATACTGAGCGAGATTGCGAACTTCCGCGCCCGCATCTCCGGTCGAGATCGCAAAACGGACGCCGGCCTGCTGCAACTTCGCCGGGTTCTCGTAAAGGATGTCGTAAGCGTCGTCTTCACGGCTCGGCAGCGAGAACACCCCCGTCAAAATGACCGGCACGTTCTTCTCCTTCAACAAGCTCGCGACTTTCCACGCGTCGTTGCCGCCGAGAATGATGGGCTTGAGCTTCATCTCTTCCGCAAACTTCAGCGCGCCACGAATCTCTGCTTCGCGATCGGCACGGAAGATCACCGGCTGTTCACCACGAACGTACGGAACGAGCGGCTCGAGCACAACATTGCGATCAGGACGCGGCAACGTCTTGTCTTTCTCGTAAGCGTCCAGCGTTCGGCCGTACGCCTCGGCGTCGCGCAACATCTTGCGGATCTGTTCCACTTGCCGTTCGTTATTTGAAAGCGTTTCTGCAAGGTTCGGCGGCGCTTGAAAACCACCAAACCCACCACCGCCAAAACCCACGCGCGGATAGTTGATCACGAGCGCAAACTGCGGCACGACAGCCATCTCCTTCGGCGCCGTGCCGAGCAAGTTGATCAACGCCGCCTGACCGGAGATCAGTCCGCCGGTCGGCGCTGTCAACGTATTCGTGATGCCCTCGACGCGCGTGACCGCGATATGTGCGCTGTGTGGATTAACAGCAGTGATCGCCTTCGCGTTCGGGTTCAACTCGCCGACTTCGGAAGTATCAACAGTTCCGTTGGCGCCTTGTGGGACTTCAACGAGTCCCATGTTGGTGCCCGCATCGATCATTCCGGGATACACCGACAGACCACGTCCGTCGATCGATTGCGCACCGGCAGGAACGTTCACCGTCGTCCCGACTGCTTCGATCTTGCCGTCGCGAATTACAACCGTGCCGTTTTCGATATCAGCGCCGCTGACCGTCACGATGCGTGCATTGCGAATCGCGAAAACACCGCGCGCCGGAATCACGCCCTGTTGGGTCGTGGGGTTGCCGATCTGTTGAGCAAAAGCAGGAACACAGATCAAAAGAATTGTGATCAGAATCTTCATGGGCGCTCCTCCAGCTCATCGATCTCATCGTCCGTGCGAGTGGTTGGCCGGCGTCGCGGCGTGTTTGGCGACTGAGCGCCGCGTGCGGGCGGTTTATTTGGTTCAGCTTGTTCCAGCGTCGCGCGTTCTTTCGCGAGTTCCGGACGGCGCGCGAGGTCCTGTGCGCGGTCGAAATAAACTGCTCCGTCGACGAACGTAGTATCGACGCGCGAATAAACGCTGAACGGATGAGCGTTCCAGATTGCGAGGTCAGCATCTTTGCCGACTTCGATCGAACCGACGCGTTCCTGAATGCCAAGCTGGATCGCGGGATTGAGCGTGATGAGCTTCAGCGCCTGTTCTTCGGTCAGGTCGCCCCAATGCATCGCCTTGGCGGCTTCGATGTTCAAACGTCGAGCACGTTCATCCGAGTCGGAGTTCATCGAAACGACGACTCCGGCGCGAGTCATGATCGCGGCGTTATAAGGAATCGCATCGTAAGCCTCGATCTTGTAGCCCCACGAATCGGCGAAGATCGAAGCACCGGCGCCGTGCGCGGCGATCTCTTTCGCGACTTTGTAGCCTTCGAGCACGTGCTGGAATGTTTTGATCTTGAAACCAAACTCGTCCGCGAGATTGATGAGCATCAGGATCTCGCTCGCGATGTAGCAGTGGGCGTGTACGTAACGTCGGCCTTCGAGAATCTCGACGAGCGGTTCGAGTTGCAAGTCGCGTCGCGGCGGGATCAGGTTCTTGTCCTTCGCCGAAGCTGCGCGATACTCGTCCCACGTCCGTTTGTAATCACGCGCGCGCGTGAACGCGTCGCGAATCACCTCCTCGACGCCCATGCGCGTGTTTGGATAACGACGCGTGACGCCGGGCGTGTTCGGACTGCTCGACCGCTTCACGTTTTCGCCCAGTGCGAATTTGATCCCCGGCATCGCTCCCGGAAACAAAAACTCGCTCGCCGGACGGCCGTACTTGATCTTCACCACCGAATTCAAACCGCCGATCGGATTTGCCGAACCGTGCAGGAGATTGAGCGTCGTTACACCGCCTGCCAGTCCACGATACAGATCGACGTCCGTTGGGTTCAGCACGTCTTCGGTTCGGACCATCGAGGTGACCGCAAGCGTGCCTTCGTTGATCGTGTCGAGCATCGAGTGCGAGTGAGCATCAATGATGCCGGGCATCACAAACTTGCCGGTCGCGTCGATGACCTGCGCGTTCGCCGAGGCGGTCAGGTTCTTTCCGACACCGGCGATCTTTCCGTTGCGGATCAGCACATCGGTGTTCGTGAGCGTGCCGCGCGTCACGGTCAGGACAGTCGCATTCTTGATCAGTGTTTCGTTCGGCTGGGCGTGGACCGCAGATCCCGCCACTAAAACCACGAATAGAAGAAGAAATTTTTTCATGATCTCTGTTCCTCAGTTTGGGCGCACTCGAGTTGCTGTAAACGATCCAGGGGCCAGACCTACGACGGCCACGGTGCCGCGAATCTCATTTGCGGAAACCGTGCCGGTAAAGGTCGCTTCCTTTGTTTGTCCCTCGATGTTGAGCGAAGCAGTAAAGCGAACTTCGTCGGAGGCCGATACCGAAGCGTTGGATATCTCGCCTGAGCCGAGTACGCCGGCGATCGATCCGGTGACGCGGTCGCCTTCCTGTTGCAACGTCAGCGTCGCGCCCCGGTCACCCTGGCCCAAGTTGACATTCAACGTCCATGTGCCGCTAAGTCCGCCACGGCCGGATGGTCTTTCACCCGCTCCGGGCGCAGGTGTCGTGGGCCGTAAGTCGACCGGCCGGCCATCGATGAACACGTGCGTCACTCGACTGTTTCGATCGAACAAATCGCCGCGCGTCACGGTCAGGTTCGCGATCTTTCCGGCTTCGATCGATCCGAGCTGGTTCGCGACTCCGAAGATCTCCGCCGGCCAGATCGTGAATGCCCGGACCGCATCAGCCGGAGTTAGTCCGTTCTCGATCGTCCGGTTCGCATTGCCCATCAAGTCCGTGATGTTCGCTAACGAACCCGACTGAAATGCGAAACGAACACCGGCTTTCACGAGCTTGGCGGCAGTTTGCTGCGCGGCAACACGATCGCGCAGTGTACGCATCGGTTCAGGATCAGCTTCGGGCATCGCCGCTGTCGTGCGACGCGGGAGATTGAGCGACAGCAGCACGGGAACGTTCTGTTTCGCCAAACGATCCGCCACACGATCAGCTTCGCGCCCACCAGCGACAATCAAACGCAATTTGAACTCGGCCGCGAGATCGAGTGCGCGACTGATCTCCCGTTCGCTGTTTGCCAGCATGATGACGGGCATGCGGCCTTCGATAACCGGCACGAGCGCTGCGAGCGATCGATCCGTTTCCGGACGGCGAATGCCGCGCGGATTCCGTTCGTAGATCTGTATCGAATCGCGATAACGTTGCGCGTCGAGCATCATCTGCCTGAGCTGTGCGAACACACCCATCAGCGATCCCGGATAACTACCACGCAGCGGAGTAAAACTAACGTGCATCGCCACCGGCGAACGCACGATCATCTGTTGCGGCGTTTGACCCGAAAGATTGATCAGCGCCGACTGGCCCATCCAGATACCACTGCGTGGCGCACTCAACGCGGTCGTGATCCCGATGTTTCTGGACGACTCGATGTCGTTGCCAGTCGAACGGATCGAGTCTTCAACCATCACTTCCGGCTGTAGACCAACGGGCTGCGTCGAGTTTGGACCACCAGGACTCGGTCGCGCCTGCGCCTGCTGCAACAGAAACGCTCCCGGGCCGCCACCCGCGGGCGATGGTCCCGCCGCGGGTTCGGGCAACGCGAGATTTGTGTACGAGTCGATCAGTCCCGGATAGACCGTCATTCCGGCGCCGTCGATGACGCGCGCGTCGGGTGGAGCACTGACGTTTGCACCTGCGGCGGCGATCAACCCGTTGCGAACCACGACGGTGCCGCGTTCGACAACGGGACCGGAGACGGTAACGATCCGGGCATTTGTAATGGCGTAAGTGTCGATTGCACTGCGCTGTGCGTTAGCTTCACCGTTAACGCAGAGACAAATAAGTGCAAGAGGGAGCGAAAGCGTACAAAGCGCGACAATAAGGCGCGGGCGGACTTTTGGCATAGGTAACCAAATCCCCATTAGTTTGATTTGCGAACGCTGATTAAGAAGCAACCAGCAACTTCGTTTAGGAAAGAGACGAAAGCTTAGCTCAAAACGGGCCAGAAGGGAAATTAATCCACAGATTAAACGCACGATTTAATCTGTGGATCACTCGAGCTGAAACTACTATCGATTTGCGTTGCCGCGGCGAGTGTTGGTGTTACCGTTTGCGTTCGCGTTGTCAGACACGACCTTCAACTGGTTTCTCACCGACTTCACGCCGTCCAGAGCCTTCACCGATTGCTCGGCGCGTGTTTTTTGCGCCGCACTCGCGACCGTGCCGGTCAGCGTGACGACGCCGTTATCAACGTCGACTTCTATGGTTGAATCGCGCAGATCGTCTTCCGCGGCGAGATCGAAGCGCGTCTTCACCCACAACCAGGCATCATTCGCACCCGTCCCGATCGTGCGACCCGATCGTCGCGCTTCTTCGCGCGCCTCGCGATCGGACCTCTCCTTGTCGCGGTCGTACTCTTCGCGAGTAGGCGCCGTTCTGGTGTTCGTATTTGCGTTCACGACGGCGGTTGGTGTCGGAGACGCGGCCAGGCTGGCGTTACTGTTGGCGTTATTAGTGTTTGCGTTACGATTCGCAGGACCTTCGCATGCCGACAATGCCGCAGCCATGGCGGCGGTGACGATAAGTCCAGTTATTCTGTTGTTCATTCCTCGAAAACCTCCTTGATAGACAGACGAAGACCTCGTTCGGAAAACATGCATTTACCGGGGGTCTTCGTAGGAGATTGCAAGGGACGAGCCACAATCGGGGTTGAAAGACCTCTCGCCTGGACTGCCGGTGGGAACCTCTGGCGGATCTCACATGATCAAAAACCAATCACCATTTAACGGAGCCTTCCTTGGTTGTGTCGATCTCGGCGGTGGGCGGGACTTCGCCGAAGAGGAAACCTCGGATGTTGTCGAAGAGGAACGTCTGCGCGTCGGGATTCGTGAGATCGAGTCCGTAGTGGTTAATGATCTGTGTCTGTTTCTGCAGCCAACCAGCCCAGCACGGCTGGCAAATCTCGGCACCGATTTTTTGTCCGAGCGCGTTGGGGAACGGGGCGTATCCGAGCGCAGGGCGTTTTTCGCCACAGTGTGCGCATTTAATAGTTTCAGGCATCTGCGTACTCCTTGATAACCGAGATTATCGCATCATCTTTCGGTCGCGTTAAACCGATGGAACGAACGTCGCTGTAACGCAGAATGCCATTCGCATCGATCACGAAAACTGAGCGCGCCACTCGTCCAGGAATCAACGATCGCGCACCATAGAGTGCTGCCACCGAACGATCCGCATCCGACAACAACCGAAGCGGCAGATTGTGATGGTCCGAAAACTTCTGATGCGACTCAACTGAGTCAGACGAGATGCCGACAACTTCCGCTCCCGTCGCCATGTAGTCTTCCCAACGATCGCGCACTGAACACAACTGCCTCGTGCAAACCGGCGTTTCGTCACCCGGATAAAAAAGCAACACGACGACCTTGCCGCGATGATCGGGGAGTCGCCACTGCTGGCCATTCCCGTCAGGTAATGAAAAATCCGGCGCTGGTTCGTTGAGGTTCATCTTTCAATTAGCGAAGCGAGTACGTTCATCGCTTCGTCGATCTCTTCGTCCGTGTTGAAGAAGTGCGGCGAGATGCGCAAGCCCGAACCGGGCCGGCTGTCGACAAACACATGTCTTTCCGCGAGTTGCTCAACGACCGCCGGAGCATTGTCGGCACCGATCATCACCGAACCGCCACGCTTGCTCAAGTCGAGTGGCGTGTTGACGGTCCAACCTCGATTCAGCGCGAAATCAATCATTCGCTGTGTGCGGCGCTGCGACTCTTCCGCAATGTGCTGAAGACCGACGGACTCGAGAATATCGAGGCCTGGTATCGCGGAGTACAGCGCGGGAATACTCGGCGTGCCTTGCGCGAAGCGTCTCACTGATCCAGCGTAACGCATCGGCGCGGGCGCGAAGTCGAATGGCGCGTCGTGGGCCACCCAGCCGGTGAGCCGCGGCGACAGATCTCGTTGCAGATCGGGTCGCACGTACAGGTAACCGCATGATGGACCACCGCAGAGCCACTTGATCGTGCCGCCGATCAGGAAGTCGACTCTCCAATCCGCTGCGTGCAGTGGCAACACACCCGCGGATTGATAAACGTCCAACAGCACGAGCGCGCCTTTCGCGTGCGCGCGTTCGACGATAGCGTGCGCGTCGATACGGTACGAGCTGCGATACGAAGTGTGCGACAGCGCGACCAGACACGTCTTTTCGTCGATGGCGTCGAGGATTCGTTCCAGGGGCGTTGAGATGCCGTCGGGTGACGGCACGATCTCGACGTCCGCTCCGATCGCCCGTTGCCCGTTCCAGATGTATTCCATTGAGGGGAAGTCGAGTGCAGTCGTGACGACTTTGTTTCTGCGTCCCGAGTGGAAGTCGAAGCACGAGGCGACGGTGGCGAGACCGATCGACGCGTTTGGTTGAATCTGCACTGAACCGGGTTCGCCGCCGAGGATGCGCGCGATGCGATCGCCGACGCGACGCGACAGTTGCCACCAGGTCGTGGCCCATGCGTCTTCGCTGGTGTGATGTTCCCACGCATCGCAGTACGCGATCATCGACTCGCGCACGGCACGCGGCACCGGCCCCAGGCTGTGACTAAGCAGGTGAATGCCCGAAGCCAGCGTTGGAAACTCAGCTCGTCGTCGATCGATCATTACCGTCTGATATTTCTTTCAAACACGTACGATGCGCCAGAGGTCGGCACGCGTACTAGCGAGAGGTCAATATTTACTACTTATACTTCATCAACATCTTTTCCAGGCCCACCGGATCTTTGGCGAACTCGTCAAGAATGCTTTTCGCTTCGTCACCGATCGGTGGGTCGTGCGCTTCGGCGTGAATCGCTGCGAGTATCTCGGCGGCGGCGAATTCTTTCGTCATCTTCGGAACGTCAGCGCCGCTGCTCATGTCGGTGTCGATCGTCGTCGGCATCACTGTGATCACGCGTACGTTGTACTCGGAAAGATATGCGCGCATCGCCTGGCCCAACGACAAGAGCGCCGACTTCGTCGCGCAATACGTCCCCACCAGCGGCAAGTTCACTTTCGAAAACGCCGTCGCAATATTCACGATCATACCGTCGCCCTGCGCGATCATCCCCGGCACAATCGCCCGGGTCAGACGCAACACGCCGAGATAATTCACGGCGATCTCTTTCTCGACGTCGGCAAAACTCATCGTCAACGGATTCCCGAACCCCGCGAACCCCGCATTGTTGATGAGAATGTCCATCGTACCCATTTGCGCCACCGCCGCCACGTCCGCATCGCTCGTGACGTCAAGTTGAACCGGCGTCACATTCGACGCTAACGCCTGCAACGCCTCGCGTGCCTCCGGCCTGCGCGTACCCGCAACGATCTCGCGCGCACCAGCTTCCGCCAGCAAAGCCACCAACGCGCGACCAAGTCCACGTCCCGCGCCACTCACCAAAACTCGTTTACCTTCAATCTCCATGTGCATCCAACTCCGCGACCGGCTGATTGCGCCGCTGCGATCGCGCGAGCTGATAGAGTCCGAGTCCGACGAGTCCCCACACCACGATCAGCTCGATGCTCGTCAACTTCTGTTCGGCGATTCGTTGTGTCAGCGTCAGTGTTCGCAACACTTCGACGTCTTTGCCCAACTGAACGACGATCAAGAATCCCATCGAGAGCACAGAGACAACGGCGGCCACCTGCTGCAACGGGCGCGACAGGTTGATCTCTATCTCGCTCGCTAGAGTCGGGTTCAAACGAGGGAGCAGCAGAAATACCAGGCTGTGAATGAAATAAAGCACGACCAGTGCGAATACCGCAACGTTCAGCGCGAGGGAAAGCTGTCCGCTGATCAACAAAACCGCGCAACAGATTAACGTCAGCGCCAATCCGCGAATGGGTGTTGCCGTCGTCGGGTTGACGAGTCCGACCCACCGAGGCGCGAGTCGATCTTCGACAAACATGATCGCCAGGCGCGACGGTACGAGGATCGTGCCGTTCAGCGCCGTCATGATCGCGGCGATAGCGCCGATGCTCACGAACACCGCCGCGCCTGCAGGAAGATACGCCGACGCCACGTCCGCCATCGGCGCGTCACTCGCTTTCAGTTGCTCGCCCGGCAACACGCCAAACGAAACGATCGAAGCAAAGACGTAGATCAGCGCCGTGAACGCGATGCCTTTCAACAGAATCTTCGGCAATCGTCGCGTGCTGTCTTTCACCTCGCCCGCCGTTTGCGCAATCGACTCGAAACCGGCGTAGGCGAAAAACAACGGCAGCAGGCTGCCCGCGAAACCCGTGAAGCCTTGCGTAAAGAAGGGTGTGTAGTTTTCCGTATTCAAGACAAAGAGACCGGGAACGATCAGCACCAGCAACGCGACGCATTTCAAGGCCGACATCGCGACTTGCATGCGGCCGAACCAGCGTATGCCGATGACGTGGATCAG
>JAICGQ010000124.1 GCA_025923035.1 Pyrinomonadaceae bacterium
AACGATCGCGTCGCGATCCACACGAAGCAGGCGCCGTACGTCACCTACGTCATCGGCGCCGAAGTGCCGAAAAACTCGATCACGCGCGCGCTGTATTGGGACACACTCGATCCATATCACTACATTCGACTGCAAACCTACCACGGTCGCGACATCCTGATCGTCGGCGGTGAAGATCACAAAACAGGTCAGGCAAACGATTGCGTCGATCGCTTCGCGCGGCTCGAGCAATGGACGCGCGAACGTTTTCCGCAGGCGGGAGATGTCGAGTTTCGCTGGTCCGGACAGGTTATGGAACCTGCGGACTATCTCGCGTTCATCGGCCGCAACCCGCTCGACGCCGACAACGTCTTCATCGCCACGGGCGATTCAGGCCAGGGCATGACGCACGGCACGATCGCCGGCATTCTGCTTACTGATTTGATTCAGGGTCGTGAGAACCGTTGGGAAAATCTGTACAGTCCCTCGCGCGTTTCGCTGCGAGCGATGACAGACTACGCCAGCGAGAACCTCAACGTCGCCGGACAATTTGCGGACTACGTCACCGCCGGCGATATCGAGTCAGTGAATGAGTTGAAACCGGGGCATGGCGCGGTGATGCGCGAAGGACTGTCCAAGATCGCCGTCTATCGAGACGACAGCGGTACGATTCACAGACGCTCAGCCATCTGTCCGCACCTTGGCTGCGTTGTTGCCTGGAACGCGTGCGAACGGACCTGGGACTGTCCGTGTCACGGTTCACGATTTACTGCGGAAGGCCGGGTCTATAACGGCCCGGCCAACACAGATCTTGGTGAACACGATTGATGTCGGAAGTTAAACGGCTCTGCGGCCGGTTACCAGGTTAATCACCAGGACGATCACCGCAACAACCAAAAGCAAGTGAATCAGGCTGCCGCCGAAATTTCCAATCAACCCGATGAGCCACAACACAAGCAGGATTACTAAAATTGTCCAAAGCATAATCGAATCTCCTCCGTTGTTTTCTTCAAAAAGGAGCAACGTCCATGCCAGCACTTTATGACTGGCTAAACGCGAAATTGATCACCAGGGGGTGCATCACAACGATTCGGTTTTCACAGTGTACCCCACGGATTGTTTGAAATCCGTTCGGGACATGTCACAAAACACGCGTGGGACAAGGAAAGCTTGTCTAGAGAGGCTGGAAGTTATTATCATCAGCGACGAAATTCGATCCCATCTTTCCGGGCGCCCTCCCCGGGCAACAACCGGGCGCCCGCGCCGGGCAACAGACAAAATGAGCCGTGAAGTCGAACAAACCTCCCTCGAGCCGGTGCCCGAGGGCAAGTATGTCTACTGCATCATTGAAACGGATGAACCGCGTTCGTTCGGTCCCATGGGTATCGGTGGACGAGGCGACGACGTTCACACGGTGAGACACAAAGGCCTCGCCGCCGTTGTTTCAAACACGCCGCTAGTTGTTTACGACCCCACTCGCGAAAACGTGTTCGCGCACGAACAGGTGAACGAAACGGTGATGCGCGAGTTCACCGTGTTGCCGATGGCGTTTGGCGCGCTGTTCCGTACGGAAGAGGACATTGTCGAGCTCATTCGCGGAACCTACGACGCGCTGCGCGACGTGCTGGCAAAAATGGAAGGCAAGGTGGAGTTTGGACTGAAGGTAAACTGGGACCGCGACAAAGTCACCGCCGAACTGGAAGAGAAAGACGACGAGATCCGCCACCTCAAAGAACAGATCACGTCGCGCACGACCGGTTCAACTTACTTCGCGCGCATGCAACTGGGCCGCTTGATCGAAACAGCTTTGACGGACCAGGCCGACGCCTACATTCGCGAGATCTATTCACACCTGCGCGACGTAGCGGTCGCCTCGCGAGCGAACAAACCAATCGGCGATCGCATGATCATGAACGCCGCGTTTCTGATCGAACGCGACCGTGAAAATGAGTTTGACCAGAACATCAAAGACATCGCCTCGAAATACGAAGGCAAACTCTCGTTCAAATACAGCGGTCCCTGGCCCCCGTACAACTTCGTCCACATTCGTCTCAAACTGGAGCGCGGCGAAGGCACCACCGAAGCGGTTGCGAGCTAACGCATGTTTCTGATCGACGATTTACTGCTTGCGCCGGTCAACGGTTTCAAGTTCATCCTGGGCCAGATTCAAAAGATGGCCGATCAGGAGTTGAACGACGACACCGTGATCAAGGAGCAGTTGCTCGAGCTGCAGATGCGCAAGGAGCTTGACGAGATCTCCGATGAGGAGTTTGAGGTGCGCGAGGCAGAACTGTTTGCGCGCCTGCGGGCGATCAAGATGCGACAGCTCGACCTGATGCACCAGGTGGTCCATACGAAGGATTCGTCGAGCCTGGTCATCGAAGTCGGTGGCGACGTCGATTACGGTGGGCCCGAGCCGCGCGAGTGAGGGTGAACGCGCGTTATCTTTTCTTCGGCGGCAAAGGTGGGGTCGGAAAGACCACCGCGGCTTCAGCAACCGCACTCTTCCTCCTTCACAATTCCAAACGCAACGATTCCATTCTTCTCTTCTCAACGGATCCGGCGCATTCGTTGTCTGACAGTCTCGACGTAAAAGTCGGCAACCGACTGGTTGAAGTGAAACACCTTCGAGGGGCGAAGTTGTTTGCGTACGAGATGGACGCGAGTCTAGCCCTCGAGCGGTTTCGCGCGGCGCATGGTGAAGTGCTCGCGGAGATCGCGGAACGCGGGACGTTGCTGGACGAGGAAGACATCAACGAGTTGCTGAATCTCTCGTTGCCGGGGTTGGACGAGGTGATGTCGCTGTTTGAGTTGAGTGAAGTCGATCGCGAGGGAAAGTACACGCGGATCGTCGTCGATACGGCGCCGTCGGGGCATACGTCGCGGTTGTTGCGACTGCCGGAAGTGTTTGAACGGATCGTGCGGACGCTCGATTTGATGGGTGAGAAACATCGTTACATGATCGAGCAGTTTGCGCGACGAAAGGCGCCGCTCGATAAGGTCGAGCTGTTTTTGCGCGACTTGAACGGGCGGATTGCGTCTGTGCGGAAGTTGCTTTACGACGCGGAGCAGACGAGTTTTTCGTTGGTGACGATACCCGAGGCGATGAGTGTTCGAGAAACGGAGCGGTATCTCGAACTGTTAAAGGAGCAAGGCGTGCCCGTGCGTGATCTGATCGTGAATCGTGTCGAGCAGGAGCACGATGCGTGTGAGTATTGTCATGCGCGGGTGTTGGGTCAGAAGAAGTGGTTGAAGGAGATCGCGCGCGCGTTTCGCGGGTTGGAGATGCATCACGTGCCGTTGATGGCGCAGGAGGTCCGTGGGTTGGAAGCGTTGAAAGAAGTTGGGGACATTCTTTGGAAAACGAATTCCCACTGATTTCGAAACAGATCGTGATCTTCGGCGGGAAGGGCGGTGTTGGGAAGACAACGGCCGCCGCCGCCTTCGCGCTGGCGCTCGCGCGTGCTGATCGTGAGAAGAAGTTGCTGATCTTTTCGACCGATCCGGCGCATTCCCTGTCCGACAGTTTTGGTGAGGAGATTGGCCGGGAGAAAAATGGCGTTGCGGGGAACGCGAACCTCGACGCGATGGAGATCGATCCGGGACAGTGGTTTGAAGATCTGAAGCAGCGGTATCGATCGTGGACCGATGAGTTGTTTGATTCGCTGACCGGCGCGTCGCGAATGGAGATCAAGTTTGATCGTGAAGCGATGCGCGAGTTGGTTGAACTGACGCCGCCCGGTATCGATGAGATCGCTGCGCTCGGCGTGATCAGCGATCTGCTCGACGAGGATCGTTATCACTCGATCATTCTCGACACTGCGCCGACGGGCCACCTGATCCGTTTTCTGGAGTTGCCGCGGGTCGCGCTCTCGTGGATACGAACGTTCATGAAGCTGCTGCTAAAGTATCAAAACGTTGTAAAGGCTACGCAGGTGGCGGAAGAGTTGGTGGCATTGTCGAAGAGCATCAAGCGCGTGGTGGCGCTGCTCACGGATGCTGAGCGTTGTGAGTTTGTCGGGGTTGCAATACCGGAGCGGATGAGTTTGGAAGAGACTGTGGACCTGGCGAAGGCGCTCGATAACCTGGAAGTACCGATGAAGAAACTGCTGATCAATGGGTTAGTGCCCAAAAACGAATGCAGTTTTTGTAAATCGAGGCGGAAGATGCAGGACGAGGTAGTCGCGAATTTCAAAAGACGCTTTCGTTCTGTCGAATTATTTTCAGCGCAACAACAGCCGCACGAGATCACGGGCGTGAAGGCGTTGCTGGGCCATTTTCAGACATGGGATCGAGTACAATCGCGCGCAAAGCAACGATGAGCGACCTTGCTTACTACGTTTACTGTATCGTGGAGAGTGCGGCGACGGCTGAACTCCCTGGCGATTCGCTTCCGCCCGCGATCGAGCACGGCGCGACACTTGAATGGGTCGCTACGCAGGATCTGGCGGCGCTGACGAGTCAGGTCTCCCTCGTGAGTTACAGTGAAGAAAGTCTGAACCACCACTTGTCTGACCCGAGCTGGATTGCGGAACGTGCGATGCGTCACGAGACGATTGCGGAGTTCGTCGCGAAGCGTGTCGCGGTGGTGCCGCTGCGCTTCGGAACCATTTTTCTTGAACGCGCGGGAATAGAGCAGATGTTGTCGGACAAGCGAGAAGAGCTGCGTGCGATACTCGAACGCGTTCGCGGGCGTGAAGAGTGGGCCGTGAATGTTATCTGCGATCAATCGATGTTGATGTCGAGCATCACTTCGGTCAGTCCTGTGTTGCGCGATCTCACCGAGCGCGCGGCGCAAGCTTCGCCCGGACAGTCGTACCTGATACAGAAGAAGATCGACGCTCTGCGGGTCGACGAAGCACGCGACGCCCTGAATCGCATCATTGATGAAGTCGAACAGACACTCGCCGCAAAAAGCGACGACGCGAAACGCTTGCGAATGCTTAAAGTCGAGACCACCGAATACGGCGAAATGAAAGCGAAGTTTGCGTTTCTGGTTAAGAAATCCGAGTTCGATCAGTTTAGCGATGCCGCCGAGCGTTTGGCCCGCGAGCACCAGTCGGCCGGCGTCGGTCTCGAGTTCGGCGGACCCTGGCCTGCATATAACTTCACGGGTTTAAAGAAAGATGAGTTCTCCGTTTGACCAGGTTCTAATTCAGAGTGACGTCGAGCAGTTGGAACAGGCCGATCTGTCGCTGCTCGAAACACTCGATCACGTCCTCAACCGCGGGCTCGTGATCGCCGGCGAAATCACCATCTCCGTCGCGGATATCGACCTCATCTTCCTGGGCTTGAATGTCCTCCTCAGTTCCGTCGAAACCGCCAACGAAGTGATAAAGAAACGAGGATGAGGTTATATGTCTACTGCCTCGTGGAGAAGATCGACCGCCTGACGGCGACGATCCGGGGTATTTCCGCCGCTCCCGTTAGACTAATCACAATCGAAGACTTCCAGTTGCTGGTAAGCGACTTCGAAGGCGACGCCCCACCGCCGGTCACACGTGAAAACGTACTCGCTCACGACGCCGTCGTTCGCACCGTTCTCAATCACGCTACTCCGCTACCCTTTCGGTTCGGAACCGTACCGACCGAGGCCCAGCTTCGGAGTTACATCACGACACACCGGGACGCGCTGGAAGCGAAACTCGCGCAGGTACGTGGCTGTGTCGAGATGAGTGTCAAGATTATTTCTGACACGGATGAGACGGAATCAGGATGGAAGAAGGATGATTTAAGTCCCGGGACTGCATTCCTCCAGCAAAAACAACGCGAGCTTCTCGGCAGCGAGCGTCGCGCCGAAGAGGCTAAACAGGTTGCGGCGTGGCTTGAGTCGCAAGTCGGCGAGTATGTCCGGCAAGAAGACGTAAACCTCTGTCCCACAGAAAAACTGATCGTCGCGGCGGCACATCTAATCGCCCGCGAAAAGATCGCGGAATACCGCGGGCGGCTCGCCGAAGCCCGCAAAACACGGCCCGAATTGCACTTTCTTGTAAGCGGACCGTGGCCGCCGTATAGTTTTTCCAATATAGAGCTTGAGTTTAAAACGCGGTTCGGAGTAAGCTGATGGAGCTTTCCCCCAAAAAACCCCCTACGGCTGAGCCGGAGATCGAAACCTCGCACGCTGAGGAGTTCGTTGAGCAGTTAAGCTGCGTCACAAGCTCCCTGCCGTCGCGAATAAATATCGATGCGCAAAGCGTCGAACAAGGTCTGGCGAAGCTGGTTCTTACTTTGATCGAGTTCATCCGTCGTCTGCTCGAGAAGCAGGCGGTCCGCCGAATGGAAGGCGGGGATCTCTCACCTGAACAATTAGAGGAACTAGGGTTAGCGCTTATGACGTTGGAAGCGAAGCTTCAGCAACTGAAAGAACAATTTGGGTTAGCGGATGAAGATCTCAATCTCGATCTCGGTCCTGTGGGACGTCTGATTTAGCAGCAGTAAGTCTTTCCCCGGCAGTGCATACGACGGTGGCGGTCACCTGAGCTTTTTGAGTAAAGCCGCCCCCTGAGAGTGGAGGACGAAAGTGTCCAGTGAGCGGTCTACCCTTATAACGGCCCGTCCCCCGGGCTTAGTTGATGTACTCGATCGCATTCTTGACAAAGGGTTGGTCATTGCCGGCGACATAAAAGTGTCGCTCGCCAACGTAGAACTACTCACCTTGCAGATTCGGCTCCTGGTGTGCTCGATCGATAAGGCAGAGCAGATCGGACTCAATTGGTGGCGCTATGACACAAACCTGACGACGCGCGCCGAGCGCGCCGAAGCCGAGAATGTCGAATTGCGAGAGCGGCTCTCCGAACTTGAAATGGAGATCCGAAAGCTCGGCGCCAGTGCGGCTGGTCGTGAGGAGAAAGTGCTAAGTGATCGCGTTACGACTACGCGGAAGACGAGAGTCAGAAACCGCCGGCCGTAGACGATCTATTCGATAAAGTTTTAAGAGGAGCAAGGAAGGCGGTCAGTCCTCGTGCTTGTTTTAAAAACTTAGAAAAAGGAACCTAAGCAAATGGCTGTCGAAAGAGCACCAGGCGGTACTAGTCTAATAGACGTCCTTGATCGTGTGCTCGACAAGGGCATCGTGATTGACGCCTGGGTCCGAATCTCCCTCGTGGGTATCGACTTGATCACCATCGAGGCTCGTGTGGTTGTTGCTTCAATTGACACTTACCTCAAGTACGCTGAAGCCGTAGGTCTGACCCCGGCAGTATCACGCCCGGCGATAACCCCCGGAACAGAACCCGTGGAGACTGAGACGCGTCGTCGAGTAACAGTTGAGGTGGAGAAGAAGTGAAGGTAGTGCCGATTGTCGATTGCAATTGCCAATTGTGAGCAAGCGACACAGCCTTTCTGGTAAATCGGCAATCGGCCATTGGCAATCGGCAAATGAAGTAAGTATGGGTGAAGTCCCCACAGAGGTAGCCTTTTCAACGGTTCTGCCGATCTCGGATAACGACCGGATCGGCTCCTACCTGCGCCAGTATGACGTGTTCGTGGAAACCACGACACAGATGCTGGCGACACCCCGGCTGAATGAACGACTCCTTCTCGCGCTGGAAGGTATCGCGAACATCTTCGGGCACCGGCAGGCCGCCGTGGCCATCATCAACGAAAGAGACGCGGAGCTGCGGATTCGCGCGGCAGTCGGGTTTGACGCTGAACTGCCCGCGCGCGCTGACATGCCGTTGGATTCGAGTGCCGCCTGTGTGCGCGTGATTCACGACGCCGTACCGTTGTGGATCTCGATGAAAGAAGACCTCGCCTCCCGCACGCTATTCGACAAAATGCAGTGGGAGCTCGACGTAATCGCGCTCCCGTTGTTCGGGATTTCGGAAATTTCGTCCACCCGAAACCGCGACCCCAGAAACGGCCCCAGACTTCCCGGCCATTACTGGACTTTCGATCCTGGTTCGCGACTCGGCGTTCTTTACGTCGGCGCCAACCGAGACGCGGTCGATCCGCTTTCGCTCAATCTGTTGAAGCGCTTCGCCGATCGCGTGGGGATCATCGCGTCGCTTGCCATTCACCAGGAAAAGCTCGTCACCACGGTTACGAAATTGCAGCGGGAACGACAGTGGATCGAATCGATCATGAAGTCGGTCGCCGATCCGATCGTGCTCACGGATCTCGACAACGAGATCCTGCTGCAAAACCGCCGCGCTGAAGAGTTGTTCAGTGGATCAGCGAACGCCGGTGAGGGTAAACGCCGGGCGCTGAAGTTAAACGACCTCCTGTTCTCTGCTTATCTTTCGAGCGCGACCGTGTCGTCGTCTGACATCGTGCAGCGCGACATCACGCTTGTCGATCCGATCGAAGGCTCCGACCTCCACTTTGAAGTAATCTCAACGCCCGCCGCCAACGCGCGCGGCGAACCGCTCGGTCTTGTGTCGATCTTTCGCGACGTCACCGATCTGCGAGAAGCAAACGAAGAGCTGGCGCGCAACTTCGTCAAGTTGCAGCAGGCCGAAGCCGATGCAACTCGTGAACGCGATCGACTCGACCTGATTATCGAAAACGTGGGCCACCCGATCGTCGTCTGCGACTCGGCCGGCAACTTCATTCTGTTCAACCGGCGCGCGGAATTGTTGTTTGAAGAGCGACTGTCGTCTCGACCCGCCGCGACTGCCGCCGTGCGCACGAACGCGGTGAAGCTGACGTCGTTCATCTCGGGTTTGGCGTCTGCCTCGGAAACCGGCCGGCAGGCGGAGATCGAGTTGATCGATCCCGAGAACAGCCGGCTGTTGCCGATGGAGATCACCGCGCGCGAGGTCCTCGACCCAACCGGGCAGGTCACGGCTGTCGTTTCGATTCTTCATGACCTGACCGAGATTCGTGAACTCGAACGGCGGCGCGTCGAGCAGCAACTGTTTGAATCCGAGAAACTCGCCGCGGTGGGACGGCTCGCTGCATCGATCGCGCACGAAGTCAACAATCCTCTCGAAGCGATCAAGAACGCGCTCTACCTGATGGAATCCGGATCCGAAGGCGACAAGAATTCCCGCTTTCTGGAGATCGCGCGCAAGGAAACCGAACGGGTTTCCCACATCATCCGACAGATGCTTGGTTTTGCGCGTCGCTCCGGCGAGGTCGACTGGGTGGACGTCAACCAGTTGATCGAAGAAACGCTGGTGCTGCTTGAAAAGAAGATGCGGCAGTTGCGCATCAAAGTGATCAGAAACTTGGACGAGTCGTTGCCGAAGGTCCGTGCTCGCGCCGATCAGTTACGGCAGGTTGTGCTGAATCTGATCATCAACGCGCAGCAGGCGATTCAGGGTGGCGGTGAAATCACCATCAGAACTTCGCGTTTCGAACAGGCGTTGCAGCCGTCGATCCTGATCCAGCTCAGCGACACCGGAGTCGGTATCAACGCAGACGATTTGAACCGCATCTTCGAGCCGTTTTTCTCCAGCGGCAAAAAAGGCACCGGACTGGGGCTGTGGGTAACCCAGGACATTGTCCGCCAGCACGGTGGCCGCATCGAAGTTACGAGCGAAGCAGGGCGCGGAACAGTTTTTACGATAGTCCTCCAGGTTGAATCCCCAACTCTTGAAGCTCAGGAGACCGAATCGCGGTTGTCAACAAAATGAGCCACAGATTGGACCACGGAGACGTAGCAGTCGATGACGGCAATGGTTTTTCACCGTTCGTGCGCGATGGCCGGCTGCTTGTAGTCGACGACGAAGAGAGCCTGCGCATCACCACCGCTGCCATTCTCGAAAAAGAAGGGTACACGGTAGACACGGCGTCGAGCGGCGACGAAGCGATCGCGCTGCTGGCACAAACAGACTACGACCTCGTGCTCACGGACTTGCACATGGAAGGCGGCGACGGTCTGTCAGTCCTGAACCAGATCCGCCGGCATTCGCCGTTGACGATCTCCGTCGTGCTGACGGGTTTCGCTTCTGTCGAGTCGGCGATCGCGGCGTTGCAGGAAGGCGCCTACGACTATCTCGTCAAACCCTGCGACATCGACAGCATGAAGCACACGATCCGGCGCGGCGTAGAACATCGCCGCCTCATGCTTGCCGAACAGAAGGCGCGCACGGATCTGGAGCAGCTCAACCTCGATCTCGAACGAAGAATCGTCGAACGAACCGCGGAACTCACGCGCTTGAACGCCGAACTCGCCGATGCGAACCGCGCAAAAGACGTTTTCCTCGCGACCCTGTCACACGAGCTGCGAACGCCGCTGACGCCCGTCGTCGGCTGGATCAAACTACTGCGCAGCGGAAATCTCGACGACAAGAGCGTGGCGCAGGCGTTGGACGCGATCGAACGAAACGCCTGGCTGCAATCGAAACTGATCGACGATCTGCTCGACACGTCGCGTATCGCCACGGGCAAACTTCATTTCGAACCGAAACCCACCGATCTGAACGTTATCGTCAAGGCCGCGATTGACACCGTGCGTGAGTCGGCAGCGTCACGCAACATCGAACTGACAATCGACCTGTGGCCTTCGACGATGGTGGTGATGGGCGAACCCGTTCGTCTGCAGCAGATCGCCTGGAACTTGCTCTCGAATGCAATCAAGTTTACCGAGCCCGGCGGGAAGGTTACTGTCACAACGAAAAACGAGGGTCCGCAGGCGCGGCTCGTGGTGACGGACACGGGTATCGGGATCGATGCGGAGTTTCTGCCGCACGTTTTCGATCGCTTCCGACAGGCAGACGGTTCGACCTCGCGCCGTCATGGTGGATTGGGGCTCGGCCTCGCGATCGCCGACGCCTTGGCGAAAATGCATGGCGGAAAGATCATGGCGGAGTCAGCAGGCGCCGGGCAGGGCTCGAGTTTCTCACTGTATGTGGAGTTGGCGACGGCTGTACGAGTCGCTCCGGAACAGGTTGTCGAAAAACCTCACTCGTTGCTTGGCCTCGACGTCCTGATCGTTGAAGATTCAATTGACACGCTGACGCTTCTGCGGGCGGTCTTCAGTCGCGAAGGTGCTAACGTCACGACAGCTGCGTCAGCCGCAGAAGCACTTGAATGCGCCGTAAACAGGCGTCCGGCCGTCGTTATTTCTGACATCGGAATGCCCGACGTCGATGGTTATCAACTGCTCGAACAACTGAAAGTCCTTCCCGGGATGGACGACGTCCCTGCGATCGCGATCTCGGGCTACGCCAGCGACGAGGATCGAGAACGCGCCCTCGGCACCGGCTACCGCGCCCTGGTGGCCAAACCCATCGACGTGGAGGTCCTTTTCGGTCTCATCCACGAACTCAATCTCCCTCAACTGTCGGCGGTCGATAAGTAAACACCCCCTTCCGCGCCCTCCGCGCTCCTTCTTGAGTGCCTGAAAACCGGACTGCGCGTCCTTTAAACATCAATCAATTTGACAAATTTAAAACTGTAACTATAATGGTTACAAAACGAAACCCCGGATTCCCCGGAACGTATTTGAGATGTCGACTAATAGCAGGTTCGCCGTAGCCGTACATGTGCTGAGTTTGATGGCCTGGTCAGGCGAAGAACCCCTTAAATCCGAGCAGGTTGCGGAGAGTGTCAACACCAATCCTGTGGTGATACGCCGCATGTTGCTCGAGCTGGCTGAGGCCGGCCTGGTGGTCTCGCAAACCGGGTCACTCGGAGGTTCGAGGCTGGCAAACGATCCGGCCAAAACAACCCTCCTAGATGTGTACCGCGCACTCGAGTACGGCGGCGTTTTTTCGTTGCATCGAGCGCCTCCGAGTCGTGATTGTCCGGTCGGGGTAAATATCGAAACCGTGTTGGGCGACCTGCTGACGGAGGTTGATTCGGCAGTCGAGCAGGTGCTGAGAAGAATAACGATTAACGACGTGGTGCAACGCTTGAAACCATGCGGCGCCGCCACGAAACATACCGCTCAGGCCCGAAATGGAAAGTCGCATGGCCGCAACGGCACGGGGAAAGCAAGCGCCCGAAACGGCAACGGCACGGGGGCGAGTACAAGGAATGGCCGCAAGAAGCAGTATGACCAGGGGCAGGTAGCTTTGTCCGAGTTGCGCAACGGAACAAAGAGCCGGAGAGCGAAAGCGCTTCGAACTGCCTAACAACCGCGAGAAAGGAATGTCTTAATTTGTCCAGGCTTGAAAAAGATCAAAGCGGTATCGAGCTCATGAGTTCGGCAAAAGGCGAGTTTGTCAACCTCAGTGAGGAACTGACCGACGACGCCGTGTCGATTGAAGATATCGACGAAGTTTTACAAACCCTCGAAAGAGCGACCAGCAGTGAAGCTGAAATCGAGGAGCCTTTGATCGAGG
>JAICGQ010000125.1 GCA_025923035.1 Pyrinomonadaceae bacterium
CGGTTTTCTACGTCGCGACGAATCCGAGTACGACACATTCGGCGCCGGCCACGCTTCAACTTCACTCTCAGCGGCGCTCGGTATGGCCATCGCTCGCGATAGACAAGGCGAAGACCACCACGTTGTGGCGCTGATCGGCGACGCATCACTCGCCGGCGGCATGGCGATGGAAGCGATCAACCAGGCGGGTCATTTGAAGAGCCGGCTGATCGTTGTGCTCAACGACAACGAGATGTCGATCGCGCCTGCAGTAGGTGCATTGACCGGCTACCTGAATCGCATTCGCGGCGCGCATGGTTATCATCGCTTCAAAGACGAGGTCGAAGAGAAGCTATTGGCGATTCCGTCGCTCGGCGAGCGTTTACATCACGCGGCGAAGACGATGAAAGACGTGCTTGCGGCAGTGGTCCTGCCCGGTGCGCTCGTCAGCGAACTCGGTTTCAAATATATCGGTTACGTAGACGGGCATAACCCGCGCGCGTTGGTTGCTGCACTCAATGAAGCGAAGCAGATCAAAGATGGTCCAGTAATAGTCCACGCGTTGACGACGAAAGGAAAAGGTTTCCCGCAAACGGAGCCTGACTACTATCGCTGGCACGCAACCGGGCCATTCGATCTTGCGACCGGCAAACCCGTAAGTAGCTCAGCAAAAGCGCCGACGTACACGAAAGTCTTCGGCGACACGCTCGCGGAGCTGATGGAGAAAGATCCGAAGGTCGTTGCGTTGACTGCGGCGATGCCTGATGGAACCGGAGTTTGCACGGCGCTCGAAAAGTTTCCCGAACGTTCTTTCGACGTTGGTATCGCCGAGCAACATTGCGTCACGTTTGCGGCGGGCATGTCGTGCGAAGGTCTCAAACCCGTTTGCGCCATCTACTCGACGTTCCTGCAACGCGGTTTCGATCAGTTGATTCACGACGTCTGCATTCAGGATCTGAACGTGAAGTTCTGTATGGACCGTGGCGGCATCGCCGGCGGCGACGGGCAGACGCATCACGGTTTGCTCGACATCGTTTACCTGCGCGCCGTGCCGAACATCGTTGTGATGGCGCCGAAAGACGAAGGCGAGATGCGCGACATGCTCTACACGATGCTGGAGCACACTGGTCCCGCGGCAATGCGCTATCCGCGCGGCAACGGCATCGGTGCGGACATCACGCGCGAGCCTGAGTTGCTGGAGATCGGTAAAGGCGAGATCGTGCGAGACGGCGGCCAGGTTGCGATCGTTGCGTATGGCGCGATGGTTCACCCGTCGCTCGCGGCGGCGGAACAGTTGGCGAAGGAAAAGATCGAGACGACTGTCGTCAATGCGCGCTTCGTCAAACCGCTCGATGCGCCGCTGCTGCTCGCATTGGCCCGGACCAAGCGTTTGATCGTCACCGTTGAAGAAGCTTACCTGGCCGGTGGGTTTGGTTCGGCTGTGCTCGAGTTACTGGAAGAGAATGGACTTCAGGACAAGGTGCGCGTCGTCCGCATGGGCATTCCGGATCGACTGATCACTCACGGCGATGCGAAGTTGCTGCTCGCGAAGTACGGACTCGACGCCGACGGAATTTACAGTCGCGTGAAAGAAAGCATCGACGTCTTAGACGATCGCCGTGCGAAATCCCGCCGCGGTGCATAACCGCCGGCGGCGGGGTTGTCTCGTAACAAAACGCGTCGTTTTCGTGCACCAAATCGTCTATCACGTCGGCATCCTCGCCGAAAATCCGCGTAAAACAACCACCGAAGCCGTGGCCTCGTGATTGCAACCAGCAAATTGCTGAATCCCGGCCGGCGTTTACTCCCTGACGCAAATTGAACGATGAAGGAAGATTTATACGAGAACCCGGTGGAGCTCCGCACCGCCGTCCCAACCCCTCATTTCGACGATCGACGAGTCGCGATGAGGGCGCAGCCTGTCGTACCGCTGGAGGAGATCCGCACGAAGCTGAAACTTCGTCGGTTATGGTTTCTCAGCGGCGCGTTTGCGATCGCCATGATACTTGGCGCCGCATCAGCACTCGTCGCCGTGCGCGTTAAGCGCATCGCAGCAAGCAACGACATGCCACAGATTCAAGAGCCGGCAGACACGACTGTAGCGGACGCGCCTGCTATCGAGGCAGAATTAACTCCTGATTCCGCCGTTCTCGCGGAAATACCCGAACAACAACCGGCGCGTTCAGTTGCCGCGAAACCACAAACACCTCTCGCTCAGCGCCCGCGAATCGTCAACCGGGATCATGAGCCTCTAAGCAGCCACTCAGGCGTGCAGCCGAGTGAAGACGAACAACTCGAACAGATTCGCGAGGCCGTCCTGTACGAACGGTGGCAGGAACGACGAGCGCGACGCGCTGCGCGACGCGAACGTCGCAATCGCGGCGATCGCGATCTGTCTCGCGTCGACGAACTCTTCGAAGGTCCGCGTCGTCACGACCGTCCATAAGAAACCTAAAGTTAAATATTGTTGACGGATTAACAAGCCAGTGGCATCATCAGCCAGCCTGTTTTGAACCTTCATTTATTAAATCCCCGACGCAAATAAAAAACGGTTCAGTAGTTCGCGCTTCGGCGGCGCGAGGAATTGGTGATTCATCATGACTAGACAGATGTTTCGTGAGCGGGAGTGTATTCATAGGGACGAGGGCGCCGCGGGCGATTTTTATAATGGCGTTTTTTATATCCAGGCATTGCAACGACTCCGGGTCGATCAAGCGGTCACGATGGCGGGAAAAGTCAGTTCGTTCTTTTGGTCCGACGCGCCACACATCGTGGTGTGGCTTTGCGAGACGTGCGCGGGTGAGTTGCGGCTGACCGACACGCCTCGGGCAGTCGTTTCGTCAGCCGTCCGCCGGGCTTGAGTCCATCCTAACGGCGCGCGTTATGGTGTAATGTCCGTAACGTGAAGCGCGAGCGCATAGACAAACTACTTGTCGAACGAGGCTTGGCCGAGTCGCGCACGAAGGCACAGGCGCTCGTTATGGCTGGAGTTGTGCTCGTAAACGAGCAACGCGTCGAAAAACCTTCCGAACAATTTGCTATCGACGCACGTGTTCGCGTGAAGAACGCTGACGCTCCGGCGTCGCGGTATGTCGGGCGTGGCGGGTTGAAGCTCGAAGCTGCATTGCGCGAGTTTCAACTGAACGTCGCCGGTGCGGTGTGTCTTGACGTCGGCGCGTCAACGGGCGGGTTTACGGATTGTCTGCTGCAGAACGGCGCGCAGAAGGTTTTTGCGATCGACGTCGGACACAATCAGATCGACTGGCGACTGCGTACCGATCCGCGAGTTGTCGTCCGGGAAGGTGTGAACGCAAGATACTTGCAACCGGAAGATTTTCCGCAGCAGTTCGATCTCGCCGTTATCGACGTCTCGTTTATCTCAGCTACAAAAGTATTGCCGGCGATCGTGCCTTTGATACGTGCGGGCGGTTCGATCGTGACGCTCATCAAGCCCCAGTTTGAAGTCGGTCGTGGTGAGGTTGGCGGCGGAGGCGTCGTGCGCGACGCGGCGAAGCGCGCGCAGGCAGTCGAAACAGTGAACAATGCCGCACTCGAATTGGGTCTGGATCCGGGTGGCGTAATCGAATCGCCGATCCAGGGCGCGGAGGGAAATGTCGAATTCCTCGCGCATTACAAGCTGGTTTCGAGTTGAAACATAACCCGCAGGCCCTTATTATCCCGGCCCAAGCACTCAATGTCGCCAATCAAGCGCATAGGAATAGTTCTTAAGCCGAACCAACCGGACGCTTTAAGGACCGTCTGTGAGGTGGTCACGTGGCTCAACGAGCGCGGTATCACGCTGGTTGGAACACCGGAGCTCGAGCGCGAGCAAATTGAGGCGGAAACGGGTTGCCCCGTCGATCAGACTCCGCGTGAGGAGCTGGCGGCGAATGTCGATCTGATTTTGGTGCTCGGCGGCGACGGCACGATGATCGCAACCGCGCGCATGGTGGGCGATCGTGAAGTGCCCGTGCTGGGTGTGAACTACGGTGGGCTCGGTTATCTTGCGGAGTTTCGCATCGAAGAGCTGTACCAGGCGCTCGAGTCGATCCTGTCCGGGAATTTTCGTCTCGACAAACGAGTAATGCTCGATGTGGAACTGCGGCGCGGCGGCGAGATGATCTCGCATAACCGCGTGCTCAACGACGTCGTCATCAATAAGTCGGCGCTCGCGCGCATCATCGAGATCGAGGCTTATCTCAACCAGCGCTTTGTAAACTCTTTTCGCGCTGACGGTCTGATCATCTCGACGCCAACAGGTTCGACGGCCTATAACCTTTCCGCCGGCGGGCCGGTAATCTTTCCTTCGATGAACGCTGTGGTGATCACGCCCATCTGTCCGTTCACGTTGTCGAACCGGCCGATCGTCGTCCCTGACGACGCGACGATCGAGTTGCTGCTCAAGACTGATCAGGAAGAAGTGACGTTAACGCTCGACGGGCAGGTTGGTTTTTCGTTGAACGTCGAGGATCGCGTTGTGATTCGCAAGAGCAGCGTGACGTTCCACCTCGTTCAGCCAAGCAATAGAAACTACTTCGACGTCCTGCGCGACAAACTCCGTTGGGGCCGGTAAGCGCTTGCGCGAGTCAGCGGGAAAAAGGACTCTTTGATGCCTGAAGAAAAAGACAACCGACGCCGCAGCTCAGATCGACTGCGGCGTGATGAGTTTGAACGCGAAGTAGCCACGGATCTGGACGAAGAGACGCCCGACAAGCCACGCGGTATGGCTCTTCACACGAAGATCCTGATCGGCCTGATCATCGGCGTCATCGCGGGCGTCGCCGTGAACCGCATGTTCGGCGGCGATCATGTGCGCGTCGCTTGGGTGATCGACAACATCACCAACCCGGTGGGCCAACTATTCCTCCGCCTGTTGCTGATGATCGTCGTCCCACTCGTCTTCTCTTCACTCGTAGTCGGCGTCGCGGGCATCGGCGACATTCGCAAACTCGGACGAGTCGGTCTCAAATCGTTCGCCTATACCCTCATCATCTCGGCGATCTCAGTCGGGATCGGACTAACGCTTGCCAACACAATCCGTCCCGGCAATCGTATCGATCCGGCAACCTCGGCGGCACTGCAGGAACGCTTCGCCAGCGACGCAACCACCCGGGTTCAGGACGCAACAAAAGCCGCCAGCACCACGACGCCGCTGATGTCGGTCGTCGAAACGATCGTGCCAAAGAACCCGTTCTTCGCCGTCGCCAGCAAAGAAGACGCGAACATGCTGCACCTCATGTTCTTCGGCTTGATAATCGGCGTCGCCATCACACTGCTGCCGGTAACTGTCACAGCGCCGGTGTTGCGCGTGCTCGAAGGTCTTTACGAGATCACGGCGAAGATCATCGAGATGATCATGAAGTTCGCACCGTTCGCGGTGGCCTGCCTGTTATTCAACACAACGGCGCGCTTCGGCCTAGATCTGTTGCAAGCGCTCGGCTGGTTCGTCATAACCGTGCTGCTTGGCCTCTCGCTGCACATGTTCGGCGTTTACTCGCTTTCGCTCTACTTCCTCTCGCGCATCTCGCCGCTCGAATTCTTCCGTCGCATCAAGACCGTGATCCTGACGGCCTTCTCCACCTCTTCGTCGAATGCAACTTTACCGACGGCGCTGCGTGTATCGGAGCAGAACCTTGGCGTGCCGCAGGAGATCAACAGTTTCGTACTGACCGTCGGCGCGACGGCCAATCAAAACGGAACGGCGCTCTACGAAGGTGTAACGGTGCTCTTCCTGGCCCAACTCGCCGGCGTTGACTTAACGTGGGGCCAACAGTTGATGGTGGTCTATCTCGCCATCCTCGGCGGCATTGGAACGGCGGGCATTCCTTCCGGTTCGATTCCCTTCATCATCGGCGTGCTGGTGACGATCGGAATAAACCCGGCGCTGATCGCGATCATTCTTGGCGTCGATCGCATACTCGACATGTGCCGCACGACGCTGAACGTCACCGGCGATTTGACGGCCGCAACTTACGTCGCGCGTTCGGAAGGGTACGAACTTTTGCGACCGCATGAGCCGGCGATCGTTCACGCAGGCGTGCCGGTAACGAATCGCGGCATGGATTAAACTCTTTAGTAACAGCGACGTTACAATCTGCGCATAGCGGGGAGTTAAACTCTCTCAATTTTTCGAAAATTGAGGCCCAGAGACAATGGTCTTTCCACTCTACGACGACAACACAGACAGAACGAGGTTCCCGTACGTTAACTACGCCTTTATCGCGCTGAATATCTTTGTTTTCGTCGTGCTGCAGCGCCTCGGCAGCGACACCGGTTTCACGTACTCGTTTTCGACTGTACCGGGCGAAATCATGACCGGGCGCGACATTGTGACGGGACCAGAAGTTCGTGAGTATGCCGGACAGGAGGTATTGGTTCCGGGTCTGGGTCCGACACCGATTTCGGTCTACATTACGTTATTCACGTCGATGTTCATGCACGGCGGCATCGCACATATCGCCGGAAACATGCTGTTCCTATGGATCTTCGGCGACAACATCGAAGACCGGTTGGGCCATGTGCGTTATGTACTCTTCTATTTACTGTGCGGTGTCATCGCATCGTTGGCCCATGTGTTTGTAACCGCGGCCTTTGCGGGCACTCAAGGCGACATGTTAGTTCCGAGTCTGGGTGCCTCAGGTGCGATTTCAGGAGTTTTGGGAGGTTATATTCTGCTTCATCCCGGACGACGGGTGACGGTGATTCTGTTCCGTTTCCTTACGGACGTTCCTGCCTGGGTCGCGATCGGAATCTGGTTTGCGTTCCAGTTAATTAGCGGTCTCGGCATGTTGGGCGCGGGATCTCAGGGCGGCGGAGTCGCTTACGGTGCGCACATCGGCGGGTTCCTGGCAGGGTTAGTATTAATTAAGTTTTTCGATATGGGACATGCAAGAACACGGACTTAATAATCAGTGTCTTGACATTCAATCGACGCCGCGCGCGGAAATGAATCTGTTTCCGCTCGACACGTTCGCCTACGAGTTTCCCGGGCGCGAGATCAGAATCAATTTCGAGATGCCCGAGTTTACGGCGATCTGTCCGTTCTCTGATTTTCCTGACTTCGCGGTGATCCGGCTCGAATACGTTCCCAACGAACGCTGCATTGAACTGAAGAGTTTGAAGCTCTACATCAACTCGTTTCGCAACGTGAAAATCTTTCACGAGCACGTCATCAACATCATTCTCGAAGACTTTGTCGCCGCGTGCGATCCGTTGCGGGTGGAGATCGAAGGCGATTTTCACGTGCGCGGAAATATCAAGACCGTCGTGAGGGCGAGCTATCAAAAAGCTTGAGCTTGACGAAAGCAGGCCCAGTCTCTGGGGCCGCTACCGGAAACTTCCGTCGAATGTTGTTGCTATCGGTCTTGTCAGTCTTCTCAACGACTCGTCAAGCGAAATAATCTATCCGCTACTTCCTATCTTCCTCGCTACCACGCTCGGTGCTTCTGCAGGCGCGATTGGAATCATTGAAGGACTCGCTGAGTCGATCTCGAGTCTGTTGAAACTGTTCGCGGGTCATCTCAGCGATCGACTCGGTAGACGAAAGTTTCTGGTCGTGGGTGGTTATGCGCTCGCGGCGGTGATGAGGCCGTTGCTCGCGTTTGCCGGTAACTGGCATCAGGTGCTGGCGATTCGACTTGCGGATCGCGTCGGTAAAGGAGTTCGCACTGCGCCGCGCGATGCGATGATTGCCGATTCGGTCCCGCTAGGACAACGTGGCCTTGCGTTTGGATTTCATCGCGCGATGGACCACCTCGGCGCCGTAATCGGGCCGATCATTGGTTATCTGCTGGTGATCCTGTTGGCAGGTAACTTCACGCACATCTTTTTAATCGCGGCGATACCGGCACTGATGGCGGTGCTAGTCGCCGCCTTTGTGATGAAGGAAGCGCCTTCGCATCACACGCCTACCGGTAAGCCCATCAAGTTGTCGTTGCGCGGTTTCGACGGTAACTTCAAACGGTTCCTGGTGGTTCTTGCGTTGTTCACGCTTTCAAACTCGTCCGATAGTTTTTTGATCCTGCGCGCCGTGGATTCTGGTGTTCCGCTTGCGATCATTCCGTTGTTGTGGGCGGCGCATCATGCTTCGAAAGTGCTCAGCTCGTTGTATGGTGGCGATCTGTCGGATCGTCTCGGCCGAAAGCGTTTGATCGTTTCCGGTTGGGTGCTTTACGCTGCTGTCTACGCGGGGTTTGCGTTTGTCACCAACGCGTTTTCCGTGTGGGCACTGTTCTTGATCTACGGCATTTACTTCGGACTCGTTGAAGGCGCTGAGAAAGCGCTCGTTGCCGATCTGGTGCGGCCGGAGCAACGCGGAACGGCGTACGGTCTTTATAACCTCGCGTTCGGAATCACGGTGTTTCCTGCTTCGCTTTTGATGGGTATTATCTGGGACTGGAAGGGACCCGCCACCGCGTTCCTCGTCAGTGCGGCGATGGGCGCTGCTGCCGCGATACTCTTATTGATCTTTGTGCAGCAGCGCGTTGAAAATGAACTGCTCCCGGCGCCTGAAAATGTGAACTGAAAGGGTCAATGAATGAGACAAAGAGTGCTGACTCCTCATCCCGGCTTATCAACGGGCATAGGCTACTACCTCAGCGGTATGGAAGAAGTGCGCAGCCAGCTCGTCGCTGCCGTAAAAACGATTCCCGATGATTTGATCGGGAAGCCGCCATTCCTCGGCGCCCATTCGATCGGCGGTCTCGTGCTGCACATCGGCGAAGCCGAATGGTTCTGGATGCAGATGGTCGTCGCCGGACATCAACTCACCGAAGAAGACAAGACAGCGCCGTGCTGGGACATACTCGACGACGTCGAACGTGTGGCGCGCGAGGGATTCACGACCGAGTTCTGTTTGCAGGAAGCAGAAAAGGTGCGCAATCAAACGCGCGACCTGCTCTTCACATACAACGATAAAGATCTCGAACGCACCATACACTACGAACGACATGACAAACCGACGGAGCACAACCTGCGCTGGATTCTTCACCACCTCATCGATCACGAAGCCCAGCACAAAGGCCAGATTTTGATGTTGAAGCGACTCATGGCACTCTAATCCTCATCAATGACGAACTACCAGGTAATCAAGACTGCGGATGAACTCCGCAGAGCAATTGAATCGATCTCTTCACAACCAGTCGTCGGACTCGACACCGAAACTACCGAACTCGATCCGTTCACGTCGCGTTTGCGTTTGATCCAACTCGCGACACCGGATCGCGTGTTTATCGTCGACTTCGACGCGTTCGTGGAAGGAGCCGCGGACAGCGACGCACTCGCGCCGTTGCGGCGTCTGCTCGCAGCGCCGCGACCGATCAAAATCGCACACAACGCAAAGTTCGACGCGAAGTTCATCAAGCACAATCTCGGCGTCGATCTCGGCGGACTGTTCGACACGTTGCTCGCCAGTCAACTAGTTGGCGCGGGCGATATCGAAGAGCGACATGGATTGGAAACCGTCGCCGGCCGTTATCTAAACGAGTCGATCGACAAAAGCGAACGGCTGAGCAACTGGAATTTCGAACTGTCCGAAGCGCAGCTCGAGTACGCAGCGCGTGATGCGGCGGTCCTGTTGCCGTTGCGTGAGAAGCTGATCGAGCGGCTGAAAGCAGAATCACTGATCAAATGCGCGCAACTCGAATTCGAATGCGTGAACACCGTGGTCGATATCGAGCTGGCAGGGTTTTTCATGCACAAAGACCGCTGGCTCGAACAACTCGGCATCGTCGAGAAACGACGCGTTGAGCTGGCCGAACAGTTACAGGAAGTGCTGGCGGAGGAGTCGTCGCAGGGATCGCTCTTCGGTGGCCCGCAGCGCAACGACATCAATCTCGATTCGCATCAGCAGTTGACGCAGGCGCTCAACCGGCTCGGCATTCCGGTGCCGGATTCGACGCGCAACTGGAAACTGCAACCGCTGGCGGTCGAGTATCCCATCATCGGAACGCTCCTGGAATACCGCACTGTGCAAAAAGCGCTGACGAGTTACGGGCAGAACATGATCGAGTTGATTAATCCCGTAACGAAGCGTTTGCACGCGGATTTCCGGCAGATCGGCGCGCCGACCGGAAGGTTTGCCTGCACGAACCCGAACATTCAGCAGGTGCCGCACGCGGTCGAATACCGGCGTTGTTTCAGTGGTCATCCGGAGGGACGAAGGCTGATCATCGCGGATTATTCGCAGATCGAGTTGCGAATACTCGCAGAGTTTTCCGGCGACCGCGGATTTATCGACGCTTTCAACTCCGGCGCGGATCTGCATCGCGTCACGGCGGCGCAAGTGTTCAATGCCTCGCTGGACCAGGTCACAAAGGAGCAGCGCGATTTTGCGAAGCGGCTGAATTTCGGCGTGGTTTACGGCATCGGAGCGCAGCGTTTTGCGTTGATGACGGGGTTGAGTGTTTCGGATGCAGAGAATGTGCTGCGGCGCTATTTCACGACCTATCGGGGCCTGGATAATTACCTGCGCGAGGCAGCGAGCCGCGCGGTGAGCGACCGTCAGGCACGGACCGCATCGGGTCGTCTGGTGCGTTTTCGTTATGACGAAAACGATCGGCAACAGATCTCGATGACGCAGCGCAACGGCAAGAACACACCGATTCAGGGAACGAGCGCCGACATTCTGAAGCGCGCGTTGCGCTTGATGAAGGACGAACTTCGCGACACAAACGCGCAAATCGTCAACATCATTCACGACGAGATCGTCGTCGAAGCGGACGCCGGCGAGGCGCAGGAGATCGCCGCCAAGGTTGAACGCGTGATGTGCGCGGCGGGTGAGGAGTATTTGAAAACTGTGCCCGTGAAAGTCGAAACCGAGATCGCGGACGAGTGGGTCAAGTGAGGCGTTTTCGCCAGATAAAGTAAATCGGTATTCCGGTGAACACCAGTAAATACCCGATGCCGGAAGTCGACGGCGCGAGAATCGCGAGGTCGATGATAAAGAGCCCCGCCAGTACGATGTAAATGATCGGCACTACCGGGTAACCAAACGTTCGATACGGACGCTCCATCTCCGGCGCCTTGCGTCGCATCACGATCACCGCGCCGACCATCAACACATACAGAACGAGATCGGCTGAAACGATGTATTCAAGCAACTGCGTGTAGACGTTGTTGAAGGAATATGCGCCGGTTTGGGAATTAAGCGTAACCGTGCGCGGCAGAACGAGCAGCGAAGCCCAAATTCCCTGAGCGATCAGCGCGACCGCCGGCACATGATGCGCATTCACGCTGTTGACGCGCTTGAAGAACAGTCCATCGCGCGCCATCGCGTAGTAGACACGCGCGCCCGCGAGAATCAGACCGTTGTTGCAGCCGAACGTAGAGATCATGATCGCGAGTGCCATCAGGATTGTCCCGCGTGGCCCAAGCACCGCCTGCATCACCGCCGTGGCCACGCGATTCTGCGGCGCCGTCTGAATACCCTCGAGCGGAAGCGTCACCACGTACGCGAGGTTTGCCAGCAGGTAAAGCGTTACCACGATGCCGCAGCCGATCAACAACGCGCGCGGCAGGTTTTTTCCGGGATCCCGAACTTCTCCGGCCGTGAACGTGACGTTGTTCCATGCCGACTGAGCGAACAGTGGTCCAACCATCGCCTTCCCGAGCAACATCAACAGCGCCAGCACCATCAATCCCTGCGTGGCCGGCTCGAACGACACCTGCGCCGCCGTCGGCTGCCAACCGTTTTCCCACGACTTCCACCACGACGACGTGTACGCCGCGCTCAAACCGTTCCAGCCGAGCAGCAGACCGATCACGATCAATCCGAGCAACGCTGCGGTCTTAGTGACAGTGAAAGTGTTTTGAATGACTTTGCCGGTTTGCAGTCCGCGCGTGTTGATGAACGTAAGAAACAGGATCATCACGATCGCGACGAATTGCTGCGTAGACAAGCTCAACGCATAGCCGTTGAACGACAATCCGCCGATCGTGAATGGATGGATAATGACTTGCGCCGGGATGAGGTAGTGGTCGCCGGAGATCCACGGCACGAGCAC
Source organism: Pyrinomonadaceae bacterium (assembly GCA_025923035.1). Taxonomy (GTDB): domain Bacteria; phylum Acidobacteriota; class Blastocatellia; order Pyrinomonadales; family Pyrinomonadaceae; genus PSRF01. Next base: position 11,982 of record JAICGQ010000125.1, read on the forward strand.
GCCGCTGAAGTTCGCAAACGCCACCGCGACTGCAGCGATCGTTCCCGTTTGGATGATCAGAAAGAGTCCCCAGCCGAAGAGGAACCCGGTCGCCGGCCCGTAAGCTTCCCGGAGGAAAACGTATTGTCCCCCGGCGCGCGGCCACATGGCAGCCAATTCAGCGCAACA
>JAICGQ010000126.1 GCA_025923035.1 Pyrinomonadaceae bacterium
GGAGGTCACTTCGCAGCCCTGCGGATTGACTCCCGACATCACGTGTTTGATCGCGCCGTCTTTTCCGGCGGCGTCCATGGCCTGAAAGATCAGCAAGACAGCCCAGCGATCATAAGCGTAGAGTTTGTCCTGCAGCTCGGTCAGCATCTCGACGCCCTTCTCCAGCGCATCCTTTGCCTTCGGCTTATGATCGCTCCCCAAGCCCAACGTCTCCCCCGGCTCAACGTCCGCCAGCCTGAACCTCTTCCCGTTCGTGATGCGAAACGGATCGGAATATTTCTTCGCTAGTTTGAGAAACTCTTTGTCAGTCATTGTTGTATGTGCGCTCCTGCCAAATTGCGTCTGAACTACGCTGATGCAGTATCCTTATCACAATCACGCTGTCGTCAGTAAACCTGAAATAGATTCGGTACGGAAACGGTTCGTCAACACATGCCGAACGCCATTAGCAACTCTCAACGACGCGTAAGGGTGTCGCGAAACTCGTAATAACGTTGTCTGCACTTCGGTTTTGAATCGGCGAGATAAGTTTCTTTCTTTGCGGCGGTAGCACCGGGCAGCGGATTCAAGATCTGCCCAGGCATCCGGTGAGAGGATGATACGACGATGCATTTTGTAGCGTGAGGAACTAGTCCTTTAAGAACTCTTTCTCAACCTCTTCCCACGGGATTCCCGCCTCAGACTGAGATCGATGCCGGGACAGTGAATCTGCAAGTCTTTCCGCGTCCTCCGGCGAGACTGCGGGGTTTGCCCTTAGTTCCGTAGCGATCTCATCCAGGTGCGTTTCAATATACCGGATCTGCTCTTCCTCAGATAATTCTTCGAAAGGCGTGGGTCTAATTGGAAGCGCGTGAGACATTTCTAAACTCCTTGCGCCGTAAAATAGCACGCACAGTTGTGTGCACGAAACCCGCGGACTAACACGACGACCGGCAACGCACCAACCGCCGTTTGTCGCGTCGTCACGTCCCGGACCAACGTTCCCGCCGGAGTGATCGGTCGTCCCTGACTCGCCGCCTCCTCCGAAGACGGACGATGGGCCGAAGGGATGCGAACAAAATTCTGTACAGACCGGCATTAAATCCGGAGATCCTGGCCGTTGATTTTTAAATCCGAATGACGTAAACAACCCGCCCGCCCGGTCTTGGCTACTAAACTGGCAACGCGCTGAAGCTCGCCGCTGTTTTGCAGCCCCCACGCGGGGCCGCGTGTATAATGACGAGCACTACAAAATGAACTCACTTGTACGGTTTCTGTTCGGACATGAGCAGGCCGTTTTTACTAACGGCCGGTTTGGCTTTGACGTGCGCCCGGGTCCGTTGCTGTTGGTTGTCCTGGTTCTCCTCGCCGCCGCCTTCATCTATTTCATTTATCTGCGACCACGCGCGCGCCTGTCGAAAGGAACGACAGCGACACTGATCGCCCTTCGTATCGCACTCCTGACGATCATGGTCACACTGTTGCTGCGGCCGGTGGTCGTGGTCTCGTCCGTGATTCCGCGCAGCAGCTACGTGGCGATTCTTGTCGACGACTCCGTCAGCATGAAGCTGCGCGACATGCCTGACGGCAACGCTCGCATCGACTCCGTCAAGCAGTCGCTTCTCTCCACCGCTCCGAACTCGTTTCTCAACCGGCTCGACGAAAAGTTCAAGACCAGCGTTTACGGTTTCGCCGGATCGGTATCGCGTCTAAAAGGCGCTGACGATCTTTTCGCGGAAGGACGAACCAGCGACCTCGCGGGCGCGCTGGACGAAACGATCAAACGCTCCTCGGGAATGCCGCTTTCCGCAGTCGTGCTGGCCACAGACGGCGCGTCAAACGTGCCGCGCGATCTGGCTGCGACACTGCGAGAGCTGCGAGCCCGCGACATTCCGGTTTTCACGGTGGGCGTCGGCAATACGGCGCGACCGATGGACGCCGAACTGACGCGCATCAACATGCCGCGTCGCGTGCTCGTGGGATCGCGAGTAAACATCGAAACTTACGTCGGTCTGAGTGGATACCAGGCGACGAAAGTCCTGCTCGGCGTGCGTGAAGACGGACGTGCTATCAAAACAGAAGAGATCAACCTGCGCGGCAACGACACGCAGGCCGTAAATCTCGAGATCACGCCGACCACGCCCGGCATTCATCGATACACGGTCGAAGTCACACCACTCGATGGCGAGTTGACCGTCGAAAACAACAAGCAGGATGCGCTGGTGGAAGTCGTCGCCGGACCTTTGCGCCTGTTGCACGTCGAAGGCGAACCGCGTTGGGAGCTCGGCAAGATTCGCGAATCACTCGCGCTCAACGAAAAGAACATCGTTCTCGTTTCACTACAGCGCACGGGCGAAAACAAGTTCTATCGGCAAGGCGTATCGAGCCAGACCGAACTCGCCACCGGTTTTCCGCTGACAGAAGAAGAACTGTTCTCGTATGACGGATTAGTGATCGGCAGCGTTGAAGCGGGCTTCTTCACGGCGGAACAGTTGCGCAGCATCGAGGCGTTTGTCGCACGCCGTGGTGGTGGACTGCTCGCAATCGGCGGACGTCTTTCGTTCGACGGCGGCAATTACAAAGGAACGACGATCGACGATCTACTGCCCGTCTCGTTGACTGGCGGATCAAACGACGACGCGAGTTCGTTTGCTCCGGTTTACAAACCGATTCTCACCGGCGCGGGCCAAACGCATCCGATCACGCGTTTACAAGACGATCGCGGCGCCAACCAAAAAGCGTGGAACGAACTACCGCCGATCTCAGTGTCGCAAGTGCTCGCGAACGTGAAACCCGGCGCGTCAGTATTGCTCGAAGCGCGACGCGTGGAAGGCGCAGGATCACAATCCGCGCCGCTGCTGGTCCAACAAAGGTACGGTCGCGGACAAACGCTCGCGCTCACTGCGGCTGATACGTGGCGCTGGCGTATGCGCCTGGATTCAAAAAACAATGCGCATGAGACTTTTTGGCGACAGATGCTCCGGTATGTTGTTAGCGGCACTCCACAACAAATCGAAATCGGAGCAGAAAGAGACGTTTACGCGATGGACGATACCATCAATATCGTCGCCGACATTCGCGATAAACGTTTCAATCCCGTCAGCGATGCAAACGCGATCGCGCGCGTGACTAAACCGTCGGGCACGATCGTCGACGTGCCGTTGACGTTCACGACGTTGAACGCAGTGAACACTTATGCCGGACAATTCAAAGCCGACGAACTCGGCGAGCATCGCATCGAATTGACCGGGACCAGCGCGGGTCTCGGCACCCTGAATGCGAAGTCGAGCGTCCTCGTGAGCGATCTGAACCGTGAGTACTACGGCGCGGCGCAGAACAGCGATTTGTTGAAACGGATTGCGGCGGAAACAGGCGGGAAGTATTTCACGGCTGCGGAAGCGCAGTCACTGCTGGATGATCTGGTCTACCGGCAAACACCGTATTCAGAGCGCGTGACGAAAGATCTGTGGGACATGCCGATAAACTTCATGCTCATCGTTGGGTTGTTAAGCGCCGAGTGGTTCCTGCGCAAACGTGAAGGTCTGGCTTGATGAAGTATTTAGCATCGTTAGTTCTGATTATTTTAATTGCGGCCTCATCTGCGGCCCAGAAAAATGATCCGAATAAGTTTGCCGTAATCGTCAACGGTCCAGGCGGCGAAGCTGAGTACACAAAGCAGTTTACAGAATGGACCACAAGCCTGGGTTCGATTCTGTCGCAGCGCTATAACTTCGATCCCAACAAGATCAAAGTCCTGGCCGACAAATCGGCGACGGCCGAAGAAGTCAAACGCACGTTCACGTCACTAAAGTCGGAATTAGACGTTAACAACGTGCTTTTCGTGTTTCTGATCGGACACGGATCGTACGACGGTAAGGAAGCGAAGTTTAATCTCGTCGGCCCGGATCTTTCCGCTGCGGATTACAACCAGTTGCTGACGGCGCTGCCGACGAAACGAATCATCGTCTTCAACATGGCGAGCGCGAGCGGCGAGTTCGTCAAGCCACTGTCGGCCAAAGGACGCATCGTCGTCACCGCGACACGCAACGGACAAGAGACCAACGCCACACGTTTCACCGGGTTCTTCATCGCGGCCCTTAAAGCGACTGACGGCGATACGGACCAGGACGGTCACACTTCAATTCTCGAAGCTTTCGTCTATGCGAACCGCCTAACCGAAGAGTTCTACAAACGCGCGGGGCGGCTCGCCACTGAACATGCGCTGCTGGACGACAACGGCGATGGCGTCGGACGCGAGAAACCCGAAGCCGGCGAAGGACTGCTGGCACGCGCGACGTATCTCGACTCGCTGAGCGTCGACGAAGCAGCCGCAACGGCGGCCACGGCACGGCTGCTGAAGGAACGCGCTCGCCTCGAAGGCGAGATCGAGCAACACATCGCGCGCAAAGGAAACATCCCCGAACCAGAGTATGAAGCCACGCTCGAACGTCTCTTTATCGAGCTGGCAAAAGTGAACCGATCGATCAAACAAGCAGGAACTTGATGCGCACCAGATCTACGCTCCTTTTCTTACTTTTAGCATTCGGCGTGTTGGCGACGATCTGTGTTGGCCCAGCGGTCGTGTCGCAGACAAACGAACCGCGCGGATTAGCCGAACTGCAACGGGGCGATTACGACAACGCTTTCAAGCTGCTCAGCGCGCGTCTCACGTCTGCCCCAAACGACGTGGTCGCGCAAAAAGCGCTGCTGCGCGTTTTCATCGAAACCGGACGCTACGCGGAAGCCGAAGCCACGGCCAGACGCTTTCTTACAAAAACTCCCGACACGGGGACCGTGCGTCACGAGCTCGGCGAAGTGCTCGCGCTCACCGGCAAACACACCGAAGCGATCGCGGAGTTTGAACGAGCCGCCGTCGATTCCGAGAAGTCCAACAATCCGCATGACAAACTCGCCAGCGATCTACGGCGCGCCGAACTGTTCGATCTGATCGGCCAGGAAGATCGGGCGAAGCCGATTTACGAATCGTTCGTCAAGTACTACACCGACAACGATCCTGAATCGGCGTTTGAGCTGACGCTGATCGCCCGCGCGCTGGTCCACCTGGACCGGTTCCAGGACGCGAACGACATGTATCGCTCGGCAATCGAGGCCGATTCGAACTATCTCGACGCGCAACTCGGCGCCGCTGAGTTGTTCACCGAGAAGTATCAATATGGCGACGCCGCGCAATTTCTCGAGGACGCGTTGAAGATCAATCCGAACAGCGCGCGCGCGCATCTCGACGTCGCCTTGAACAAGCGCATCGACGGCGGCGACGACGCGGCCCTGGGACGCGCGCTCGCGATCAATCCGAACCTCGTCGAAGCACTCGCACTGAAAGCGGCGCAGGCGTTGGAGATGGGCCAGTTTGACGCTGCCGCAACCGAGATCGACAAGGCGCTGAAGGTCAATTCACGTTCGCTCGATGCGCGCTCGTTGCGTGCGGCGATGTTCTATTTGCAGGACAAAGAATTCGAACCGGAAGTCGCGGCCACACTCGCGATCAGTCCACGTTACGGATCCGTCTACAACACGCTTTCGCGTTACGCCACGATCACACGACGCACGGAACAAGCCGCGGCATTTGCGCGCCGCGCGATCCAGATCGCACCGCGTCTGTGGGACGCGCACCTGAATCTCGGCATGGCTCTGCTGCGACTCGGCCAGATGGAGGCCGGACGCGAGGAAGTCGAAAAAGCATTCAAGGGTGATCCGTTCAACCTGTGGGCCAAGAACACGCTTGATCTGCTCGACACGATGGCCGACTTCCGCGAAACCAAACGCGCCGGGTTCATCATCAAAACGTCCGCGCAGGAAAGCGACGTGCTCGCGCCGTACGCAGGCAGTCTGCTCGAAGAAGCGGCCGCGAAGCTGACAGCGAAGTACAAGTTCACGCCGAAAGGTCCGATCATCGTCGAGCTCTTTCCGAACCATGAAGATTTCGCGGTGCGCACGCTCGGCATTCCCGGACTCGGCGCGCTCGGTGTTTGCTTCGGCGTCGTCATCGTCCAGGATTCGCCGTCGGCGCGTGAAGCGGGCGAGTTCAACTGGGGCAGCACGCTCTGGCACGAATACACGCACGTCATCACTTTACAGATGACCGACTATCGCGTGCCGCGCTGGTTCTCTGAAGGACTCTCAGTTTACGAAGAGCGTCGCGCCCGGCCTGGTTGGGGCGACGATTGGAACCCGCTGTTTGTTCGTTCGTTCATCGACGGACGCTGGTTCAAGATCGCCGATCTCGATTCCGGTTTTCAGCGTCCGCGCAATCCGCAGGATCTGCCGATCGCTTACTTCCAGGCATCGCAGGTGTGCGAGTTCATCGCCGAACGTTTCGGCTTTGACGCGATACTCCAAATGCTTGCACTCTATCGCGACAAGGCGAACACGGCTGACGTGCTGAAGCAGGTTTTGAAGCTGAGTGAAGCCGAATTCGATCGCGAGTTTTCGGCCTATGTCGAGTCGAAAGCGCGGCCACTGCACCAGGCGCTGAGCACTCAGAACAACGTCGTCGCGTCGATGACGAAAGACGAAGTGCTGAAACAGCTCACGACGCAGGACACGTTTGCGTTGCGTATTCGCGCCGCAGAACTGCTGGCGGCGGATGGGGACACGGCCGGCGCTGTTCAGCACTACATCCGCGCCATCGAACTCTTCCCTTACGTGACTGCGCGCGGCAATCCGTACGAGTCGCTCGCGAAGATGCTCGAAGACAAAGGCGACGCCGCGCAGGCCGCATTAATCCTCGAGCGGCTCGTGAGAACCGACGAAAATAATCTCGAAGCGTTGAAAACCGTCGCGCGAATTCGTGCGGCGCTCGGCGAGAAACAGAAGGCGCTCGAGGCGTTGCGTGCGAGTTTCTACATCAGCCCGTTCGATTACAAACTGCACACGCAGGCGGGCGAGTTGAGTGTCGATCTAAAAGATCCGGCGCACGCGTTGACGGAGTTTCAGGTGGCGCTCGCGTTGCAGCCACCGAACATCGCGGAAGCAAACTACAACGTCGCCTCCGCGTTTCACGCGCTCGGCCGTCAGCTCGAAGCGAAGCGCTCGGTGTTGCGCGCGCTCGAAGCCGCGCCGCGTTACGAAAAAGCTCAGGAGTTGTTGTTGAGAATCGTCGGACAGTAAAAAGTTGAGCTTTGTACTTTGTGCTTGGTACTTTGTTTTCGATCCCCGTAACAGCGCAAATACAAAGCACTAAGTACAAAGAACAAAGCACAAAGGAAAACCATGGCGGTTGACCAATTAACGATCAGCGATGAGCAATTGCTCGACAAACTGGGTTCAGCGCGCGAGCGCCTCCTGCGGGAAATCAGAAAAGCCATCATTGGGCAAGACGAGGTCGTCGAGCAGGTGCTGCTGGCTCTGTTTGTGGGCGGCCACTCCATCATCACCGGCGTACCCGGCCTGGCCAAGACACTGCTGGTCCGCACGATCGCCAGCGTTCTCGATCTCTCGTTCAAACGTATTCAGTTCACTCCTGACTTGATGCCGGCCGACATCACCGGCACGGAGATCATTGAAGAGGACCGCGCGACCGGACGGCGCGCGTTGCAGTTCATTCCTGGTCCAATCTTCGCCAACATCGTGCTCGCCGACGAGATCAACCGGACACCGCCAAAGACGCAGGCCGCACTGCTCGAAGCGATGCAGGAAGGACGCGTCACGGTGCAAGGCGTCAGCTACGATCTGCCGCGGCCGTTTCACGTACTCGCCACCCAGAACCCGATCGAAATGGAAGGCACGTATCCACTGCCGGAAGCGCAGCTCGATCGTTTCATGTTCAACGTGAAGATCGGTTACCTGCCGGAAGAAGAAGAAGTTGAAGTCGTGAAGCAAACGACGTCACCGCAGGATTTCGCGTTTGAACGATTGATGTCGGCTGACGAGATCATCGCGTTTCAGAGACTCGTGCGACAGGTCCCCGCTTCCGACACGGTCGCGCGTTACGCAGTGCGGCTGGTGAATGCGAGCAGGCCGGGAACACCGCCGGCGCCGGATTTTGTGAACAAGTGGGTGACGTGGGGCGCATCGTTGCGCGCGTCGCAGTTTTTGATCTTCGGCGGCAAGGCGCGTGCGATTCTGCGCGGGCGCTACAACGTTTCGTGCGAAGACATACGCGCGGTCGCGCCCGCTGTGTTGCGTCATCGCGTGCTGTTGAACTTCCAGGCGGAGGCGGAGAAGGTCGATTCGGATCGCGTCATCAAGCAGTTGATAGACCACGTACCAGAACCGAAGAGCGGGTTATAAAACCATGTTGCCTCAATCAGCGACGCCATCGAGATTTCTCGATCCGGAACTGCTCGCGCGGGTCGGATCGCTCGAACTACTCGCGCGCGCTGTTGTTGAAGGCTTCATGTCTGGTCTGCATCGTTCGCCGTTCACCGGTTTCTCGACGGAGTTCACCGAGTATCGACAGTACAACCCGGGCGACGACTTGCGTTATCTCGATTGGCGGCTGCTCGGCCGCACCGATCGCTATTTCATCAAGAAGTATCGCGCGGACACGAACACGCAATGTCACATACTGCTCGATACCAGTGCATCGATGGATTACGCGCATGCGAGTTCGGTAACGAAGTTGCAGTACGCGCAGTTTCTTGCCGCATCGATCGCTTATCTCCTCAACCGCCAACAGGACGCGGTGGGCCTCGTCGGTTTCTCTAACAAGGTGCATACGCACGTACCCGCGCGCAATCGCACGGGTCACATGCGCACGATCTTCGGTACGTTGTCGATGCTGCAACCGGGCGGTGAAACGCGTCTCGCCGAGTCGCTGCACCAGCTCGCAGAGATCCTGACGCGCCGCGGCATCGTCGTGCTCATTTCGGACTTTTACGATCACGCTGACCGTCTGAAAGAAGCGTTCCAGCATCTGCGCTTCAAAGGACATGATCTCGTCGCGTTTCACGTGCTCGATCAAAATGAGCTCGACTTTGATTTCACCGATCCGGTGTTGTTGCTCGAAGACGCAGAGACGCAGGAACAGATGCCGGTGCTGCCGGAAGTCGTGATGGGCGGCTATCGCGAGCGCATGAAACAACATGTTGACGACATGCGGCGTTGCGCGGCGGCGAACCATGTCGATTACGAAATGTTGACGACGAAGCAGCCGTTGGATTTTGCGTTGTTTTCGTTCCTGTCGCGACGTGCCGGACGATAAATACTAATGTCATTCCTGACGCCATTATTTTTTCTTGGAGTCGCGGCTTTAGCTGCTCCGATACTCGTGCATTTGGTGCGGCGCACGCGCGCGCGCAAAGTACAGTTTCCTGCTCTCGTTTTCGTGCGTCAGGTGCCGCAGCGCACGATCCGTCGCCGCACGCTCCAGAACGTGCTGCTGCTGCTGCTCCGCTGTCTCGCGATCCTGCTGATCGTCATCGCTTTTACTCGTCCGTTCTTCAGTGGCGGCAACAGTTCGGCTAAGGAAAACACTGCCGCCGGCGCGACCGTGATCCTCATCGACAACTCCCTGAGCATGCGACGCGAGCCGCTCTTCGCGGAAGCACAGAAACGCGCTGAGGCGACGGTTGACGACTCGCGGCAGAACGAACAGCTCGCGCTTCTGTCTTTCGACAAGCGTTACGCCGTTATCAATCGCTTCACTGGCGATAAAAACCGTGTGCGGTTCGCCATTCGAAGCCTGACCGCCGGCTGGGACGGAACTGATTACGAACAGGCCCTGCGCGGCGCTGAATCACTGCTCGGCGAGATCGAAACCACCGGTCCGAAACGGATCGTCATGATCTCCGATTTTCAGGCGCCCGGCTGGAGCCAAAACACTGCCACTTTCAAACTCGCAAACAGCACGCAACTGACGACCATCGACGTTGCCGGCAACGAGCCCGTTTCCAACGTCGCAATCACGAACGTCGAAGCGCGTGGTGTGGTGTTTGGGCAAAAGTATCTCGACAACCTGGCGGTCCACGTCAGTAACTTCGGCGACACGCCGCGCGAACACATCCAGGTCGATTTTCAGATCAACGAGCAGACTGTCGAAAAGCGAGATATCAGTCTCAACAGCCGCGACTCGAAGGTGATCGAGTTTACCGGCTTCAACCTGAACGAAGGCGCCAATCGCTGCACGATCGATATCGTTTCCGCCGACTTCGCGCCCGACAATCGCTTCTATTTCACGCTGCGGCGCGAAACGCCGGCGAAGGCGCTGATCGTCGAAAGCGCTTCCCGCGGGCGGAGCGACAGCCTGCACCTGCAAAGCGCGTTGACCACTAATGACGATCTGCCGTTCACCTTCACGTTGAAGAGCACGGGATCGGTCGACCCCTCGAGCATTTCGGAGTATGCACTGGTGGTGCTCAACGATGCTGGTCCAATCAGCGGCGCGCTCGCCGACGCGCTCAATAAGTTCGTCGAAGCCGGCGGACAGGTCATCGCGTCGACTGGACCACGCACCTCCGTCGACAGTTTCAACGCCATGCAACGCATCATGCCGGCAACGCTGCGGGAAGCGGTGCAGACAAAAGCAGGCGAGAGCGTCGCCATCACGAACGTGAAGTTCGATCATCCGATCTTCGAAGTGTTTCAGGAGAGTGGGCGGCTCGCCGCGGCGCACGTCATCGGCTACTTCCGTTCCGAGCCGTCGACGGCGGCCACCGTGCTCGCGCGTTTCGAAGACGGCAGCCCGGCACTGGTCGAGTCGCGCACCGGCAAAGGCCGCGTCATGCTCTTCACTTCTTCGCTTGGTCCAAGCTGGAACGATCTACCGTTGACGCCGCTTTATTTGCCTTTCATGCACCAGATGGTCCGCTATGCGGGCGCGCGTGAAGAGAATTCGTGGTACGGCCTGGGCCAGACCTTTACCGTCCGCAAGGAAGCAAACGGGCAGTTGCCGCCGGTGGACACGCCGGCAGGCGCAAGGCTTTCGGAAGGCCGCAACACACCTGACGGCGATCTGCTCGTCACCGCGCGCGAGCTCGGCTTTTACCGGTTGCGCTATAACGGTCAACCCGGATTTGCGGCCGTCGATACAGACGGCGCCGAAGGTGATTTCACTAAGTTGAACTTCGGCGAATTCGTCGCCGGTGTAACAGGCGGCGCGGGTAGCGGTGAAGGAAGCGCAGCGAATCGAAACATGAGCGGCGAGGAAGTTGAGGGACGCCAGAAGGTCTGGTGGTCGTTGTTGTTTCTTGCGCTGCTGCTCCTGATTGCGGAATCCGTATTGGCGCGGCGAACAAAAATGGTGAAAATGGTCGGGTAATGATAGGGGGTTAGTGATGAGCCCTGAAACGAACCTGTTGCAGGACCTCCTGCGCAAGGCGAGACAGCGACGGCAACTTTTGCTTTCACTGCGAGGAGTGGCGATCAGCCTCTGTGTGGTCGCCGCAGTCCTGTTGCTGACCGGGTGGGCCGCTCACCGTTATCGCTACAACGGCGCCGCGCTGATTGTGCTGCGCGTAGGCGCGCTGCTTACGGTCCTCGCCACGTTCTATTTCGCCCTGGTCCGTCCGCTGCTCAAACGCATCACCGACACGCGACTCGCGCGACTCATCGAAGAACGTACGTCAGGAACTGAAGACCGGCTGGTAACGGCGGTCGAATACGCCAACGGAAACGCGCAAGGCATCTCGCCCGCGATCGTCAACCGGCTTTATCGCGACGCGAACGACGTCTCCGCAACCCTCGACGTGCGAAACGTCATTCGCCGCTCGCGGCTGATGATGTACGGCGGCGCGGCACTGGCGAGTCTGTTGTTGTTTGCCGGCGTGCTCAAATGGGGACCGCGCGAGATCTCGGAAGGTGTGGCCCAACTCGTCACGCCGACCACACTCGCCGCTTCAACTAACGCGCTGAGTATCAAAGTAAAACCCGGCACTGCTCGCGTTCCAAAAGGATCCGATCAGGACATCCTCGCGACGCTCGTCAACTTCGACTCGCAAACAGTAACCATCTTCGCACGGCCGCTCGGCTCCAGCGACGACTTCGTGGGCCAGACGATGGAACCCGCGAAGGCCCGCAGCGACTTCCGTTTCTCGATCTTCAATATCCAGGACTCGATGGAATACTTCGTCGAGTCGAACACTGTTCGTTCGGAAGTTTACAAGCTCAACGTCGTCGATCTGCCTTACGTCAAACAGCTCGACCTGATGCTCAACTTCCCGGCATTTACGAACCTGCCGAGCAAGGCGATTGAAGAC
>JAICGQ010000127.1 GCA_025923035.1 Pyrinomonadaceae bacterium
TCGAGGCCGTTGGCTTTTATGAACGTTGTGGTTACGCGCGTGATCTCGCGGTGGAGTCGCCGGTTAACAGCATTCGCGTGTGGAAGTCGTTGCGTTGAACGGTTGGCCTCAGTTGTTTTGGATAATGTATAACTTCACCGCACAGTAAATTCCGGCGAAGGGACTCCGGCCGCGGGGAGCCTGAGCTACTCAAGAACCTGAAGTTGCTTTCCTCGAACATGAAGATCCTGATCCTGAATCACGACGAAGTTATTCAGCTTTTGCCGATGAAGGAATGCATCGCGCTGATGCGTGAGGCGCTCACGAAGCTCGCGCGCGGCGAGGTGCACCAGCCGTTGCGCACGATCGTACGGCCGCCGGATGCGGCTGGTGTGATGGGATTGATGCCGTCGTATGTCGGTGGTGAGCGGCCGGCTTATGGCTTGAAGACTGTTTGTGTGTTTCCCGGAAATCCTGCGCAGGGGAAGGACGCGCACCAGGGAGCGGTGCTGCTCTTCAGCGCTGAGACAGGCGAGTTGCTGGCGTTGATGAATGCTTCGGCAATCACAGCGATTCGCACCGCGGCTGTTTCTGGCGTCGCGACTGATCTGCTGGCGCGTCCCGAATCGCGTGATCTCGCGGTTATCGGCGCAGGCGTGCAGGCGCGGACGCACTTGAAAGCGATCGCTGAGGTGCGTGCGATCGAGCGTTGCCGGGTGGTCAGTCGAAACATGGACCATGCCCGGTCGCTTGTCGAGGAGATGAGTGGGAGTGTTTCGTTTCCGATTCAGGTGGTAGCGAGTGCGGAAGAAGCGGTGGACGGCGCGGATGTGATTGCAACAGTCACCAACGCGAAGGAGCCGGTCGTGCGACGCGAATGGATCTCGACTGGCGTTCACTTGAATGTTGTCGGTTCGAGCACGCCGCATGCTCGTGAGGTCGATACTGCGACGATAGCTGCATCGGCGCTGTTTGTGGACCGTCGCGAGTCGACGCTTAACGAGGCTGGTGATTATCTGTTTGCGATGCGTGAAGGCGCGATTGGCGCTGGTCATATTCGAGCGGAGCTTGGTGAAGTGCTCACGGGCGAGAAGCCGGGTCGCACTTCGGCTGACGAGATCACGTTGTTCAAATCGCTGGGTCTGGCGGTTGAAGATCTCGCGTCCGCGAATTACTTGTATCGCAAAGCAAAAGAGTTGAATGCCGGCGTTTGGGTCGATTTCGGGTGAGCCATTTCGCTAAATCGTGCTGCCGTCTCTCAGTCAAATCCATGATGCTCGACGGGTGATCGCGAATGCCGCGATCCGCACGCCGCTCATACGGCTCAATGTTGATGACGCGCCCGCCGAGATCTACCTCAAGCTCGAGAATCTGCAACCGATCGGGTCGTTCAAGATCCGTGGGGCAGCGAATGCGATGGGCCATACCGCGCCGGAGTTGTTGGCGCGCGGCGTGCTGACCGCGTCAGCGGGAAACATGGCGCAGGGTGTTGCGTGGCGCGCTCGTGAGCTGGGTATTCCGTGCACAGTGGTCGCGCCTGAGACTGCCCCTGACACGAAAGTCAAAGCGATCGAGCGGCTCGGTGGACGGGTCATCAAAGTGCCGTTTGAAGAGTGGTGGCGGGCGTTTGAAGAGCGCGCGTTTCCGGGTGTCGATGCGACGTTCATACATGCGTTTGATGATCTGAATGTGATGGCGGGGAACGGGACGATCGCGCTCGAGATCGTTGAAGACTTGCCGGAGTTTGACGCGGTGGTGATTCCGTGGGGTGGTGGTGGACTCACGTGCGGGATCGCCGCAGCTCTGCGTGCCTTGAATTCGAAGTGCAAGATCTGCGCGGCGGAAGTAGCAACAGCAGCGCCACTCTCGGCTTCCCTCGCGGCCGGTTCGCCGCAATCAGTCGACTATCAGCCATCGTTCGTTGACGGTATCGGCGCCCGCCTCGTCTTTCCGCAAATGCTCGACCGCGCGAAAGACCTGATCGACGGCTCGCTCGTCGCCGGCCTCGATTCAATCTCCTCCGCCCTTCGCCTGCTGGCCAATCGCAACCACATCATCGCCGAAGGCGCCGGCGCGTGCCCCGTCGCCTGCGCCCTCGAGGGCCAAGCCGGCGGCGGCAAAATCGTCTGCATCGTCTCAGGCGGCAACATCGACCCAGCAATCCTGTGCCGAATCCTCACCGGCAACCAGCTTCATTAGTTTTTGAATCGGATGGTCTATCGTGAAGCGCGCTTGGACCGCGATTTTTTCGCTGAGCGTTGTTGCTTTGTGAGGTCGACGATCTGGTTGTTCCGGTAGACATAAACCGGCGTTCCGGTTTTGAGTCCCAGTTCCAAAGCATTCTTCGCCGCCCGCCGTAAGGCACGCAGCGTTTCTTTCGCTTCTGGTGAAGGTGACTTTGGTCTCATTTCCAATTCCCTCCCCTCGGAAATCAACCGGGGCGTCCGGTCAGAATTATCGTACGACTCCCACTTATCAACCAAATGCTTGTACACCTCACGAAAGTTGCGTAATCCCGCATCAAACCGACGCCGAATTACAGCTTTGGCAATGTTGTGACCGCCTTGCGCTACTCTGCTTGCGACGCGGGCAATGGCAATCTCTGGATTCGCTAAACCCAAGAAGAGCAATTTCACCCGATAACCCTTCGCAGGCCACTCGGGAATCAGCCGTGCGTAAACATGTCCGCTCAACGTAGTTTCAAACGCGAAGTTATCACCCTTGCGAACGCGTCGCTGAATCTCCGAAAGCATGATCCGTCCTGCTCGAAGCGCTGCGCGATCAGGATGGAACGGCGACAATCCCGCTGCAATAAGATCAGCGTTTATGAAATCAGGACAGTCAGCCTCCCTCTGTAAATACTCGCGCGCGAAAGTAGTCTTTCCTGCGCCATTCGGTCCGCCAATGATGATGATGCGTCGGCGTTTGGGCATCGATGAGTGGGCGTTATTTACCTGCGTCGCGCAGTTCCCTGTACCACTGCTGCAGGATGTAGAAGGCTTTCTTGCGCTCGCCGCGATTGGAGATGAGGCCTTTGCGGTTCCAGTAATCCTGGATGCCGGGGAGGGGACGGCGGGGCGAACGGAAGTCTGTAAGGATCCAGGGTGAGGTGCCGCGCAGGAAGGGGATCTTCTTCAGCATGACGAGCTGATGCTGATAGAGAGACTCCTGATACTCCTCGGTCCAGCGCGTTAATGAGTCGCCGTGATGACCATACAACGCGTCAGCACCGAATTCACTCATTACCAGCGGTTTGTCGTACTTCGACTTCCACTCGAGCCGATCCGCTTTCGCAGGCAGACCATCGTACCAACCAACGTATTCATTACAACCGAGAACATCAAGGAATTCACCCAACGGATCGTCGATCATCTGCGTCGTCGGATTGATGTAGTGACGCTCCATCGCAGCGGAGATCAATCGACCCGGATCGAGACTGCGCGCATGCGAAACAAGATTCTTCAAGAACGACAGCCGCGCCTCACTAAGGGGCGTCTCATTCGCAACCGACCAGATCACGACCGCCGCCCGGTTCTTGTCGCGCGCGATCATCTCACCTAGCTGGTTCCGGGCGTTTTCGAGCGTGGGCGGATGCGACCATTGGATGGTCCAGTAAACAGGAATCTCAGACCACAACAGAATTCCCATCCGATCCGCCTCGCGAATCGTGTACTCGTTATGCGGATAGTGGGCCAGTCGTACAAAATTGGCCCCCAACTCCCGCGCCCAACCCAGCAGCGTCTGCGCATCCTCGCGGCTGTACGCGCGTCCACCGCGCAGCGGCGCCTCCTCATGCATGCAGATGCCGCGCAAGAAGATCGGCCGCCCGTTCAACAGAATCTCCGTGCCGCGCGTTTCAATACTGCGAAACCCAATCTGGTCGCGCACCTGGTCCGTCTCCGCTTCGACCAGCACGTCGTAAAGCTTCGGATCCTCCGGCGACCACAACTTCAGATCCGCACGAAAGTCGAGCGCCGCAAACCCATTCGCGTCGGTCGTTAACGATCGACTAACCCCCGCCTCAGGAATCCGCACAGTGACGCGCTGACCGCGGCGCGAACCATCCAATCGAACCCAACCACTAACCCGGTCCTTCGTTCCTTTCTGAAGCTGAATCAGATAATCATGAACAAACGTCGCCGGCGTTTCGACAAGCTTCACGTGGCGCGTGAGTCCGCCATAGTTCCACCAATCCGTCATCAACGTCGGCACGGCGTCCAGGCGCCGCGCATTATCGACCTTGACCACGAGAAAGTTCCCCGTGTCGCGAACAAGGTTCGTGATCTCGAAATTGAACGGCGTGAATCCGCCTTCGTGCTGCCCCACCTTTTCACCGTTGAGATATACATGCGCGACATAATTCGCCGCTCCGAAATACACGAACAGCCGCGTGTCAGGCTTGCGTTGATAATCGAACGACTTCTTGTACCAAACGGTGCCTTCGTAAAAGAACAACTGGTCTGACTGCGTGTTCCAATCGCCCGGGACGTTCAACGTTGCTGACTTATCGAAGTCGTACTCGATCAGGTCGCTCTTCGTCGTGGGTTTCGCGTTTCGGAAATAGCCGTTCGCGCTTGGCTGATAACGGTAATCGTAAAACCCCGATTCATACGGATCGACGATCGTTTGCCACTGACCATCGAGGCTAATCGTCTTTCGCGCGTCGGAATTCTGGATTGGACCAAGCTGCTGGCCCTGAACAGAAGGGACCAGAGCACACAGGAAAAGAAGAAGCAGGAGTCTTTTCATCGCGGACGCAATGTAACACGGATTTTTACGCTCGATGATGCGTGGGTTCTTATCGGTCCCATTCTTTGAGTCCTTCGACTACACGCATCACTTCGCTGCGTTTCTTTTCGAACACGGCAAACATGAAGATGATCGTCGCCCCAGTGACAATACCGGCGACGTACCACAGCCACGTCCAACCAAGGTTTACTGACGCGTACCAGATCATCGTGATGATCGACAGCAACAAAAACACGGAACCAAGCAGCAACAGTCCGCGAATGCGAAAGACGATTCCAGCAAACACACCAGCAAGCGAGAACGAACCCAGAATCAGCGGCAACCATGGTGAGTTGGCGACGCCGTTGATGAAGATATCGGCAGTCGAGGAAACGTAGATCGTCACCAGTGATAGATACCTGACGCCGGCCATCTGGTCTTCGCTCAGGTTCTTCTCGTTCAAGTAGGCCGCGAGCAAGACTGAGAGCGCGACGGGGATCAGCCACAACTGTGGATGTTGGAGGAACTGATAATCAGCCGTGCGATGCAGGATGTACCAGAGTCCCGCATTGCCGGCCACCGCGGCCACCACGCCGAAACCAAACGAACGCCGCAGCACCGACAGCAGTCCGTACAGTCCACCGACGACAAACAGCAGCAACGAGAAGTCAACTTCCGACGACGCGAGCCAGAACCCGAGCACGGGTAACAACGGCAGAAACGCTCCCGTTCGTTCCAACGGCTGTGCGAGTACGAGCAGTTTGCGGCGTCGCAACGACTCGCTGGTCACAACGCCGAAGTAAGCGATCACCATTATCGCGAGCGGCCAGTAACGTTCGATGAAACCGGTGAACAGCCACGGCATCGTCAGGCGGATGTGCAGAAACAGCAGCGCGAGCATGACCTCGGCCACGTAGACGTAGCGCATGCGGCCGCGCTCGGACAGTCCCAACGGATCGTGGGCGGGTGAGAGCGCGAACAGTACGCAGATGATCACTGCGGCGGCGAGCGTTACGCCCACAGCAACGAGCGAGAACGGATGGATACGCACCGCTCCGAAGTTCATCTGGTAGAAGATTTCGGTCCCCAAACAGAAGAACAACGCAATCCCACCGGCGCCGAGTAACCAGGGCACACTGAAGCGCACTGCGTTGGACCACGTGGGCCAGGCATGTTGCGCCTTCTCCAGGAAGAGCGCGTAGAGGGCCGTCAAACCAAAACCCGTCAGCATCAGGATCACGCTGCGGTTCAACCACGTTCCATTGATGCCGGGCGTGAGCCACGACCAGCCAAACAACACCAGTCCCGCTACGAGCGCGATGAGCGCGACACGGCGCCAGTCTTCTGCCCTCTTTCCTTGGGCAAACTGCGCGATGACAAAGAACTGGGTAACGACGGCGAGCGCGGCGGTCGCGCGTAAGCGAAACTGAAGCAGTTCGAGATCGATCCAGAACGCAAGTGCGGCGACTGCCATTACGGCTGCGATGATCACTGCCTGCAACCACGGCAGTTCGGCTCGTCCCGGCATGATGCGGCGAGGGATTCCGAGTCGCGCCGCGTATTCGATCACTCGTTCGCGATATCGCCAAAGCAGCGCAACGAGCAGCGAATAGGCTGCGAGGAAAATGGCTATGGACCATTCGCGGCGATCCGGTGTCGGGTTAACTTGATGAAACGCGATGGCGGCGCCGAATAGACCGAGAATGTAAAGTCCGGCGACTGAGTATTTCGCGTGCTTGTCCCACAACGTTCCCGCCATCAGTGCGAGCACCGATGCGAACGTAACCCACGTCAGCCCTGGTATTTCGAGCAGCAGCGACTCAGGCCGCCACGAATCGACGCTGATCACAATGATCAGCAGCAGCAGCGCACTTGTCGCAATGGCGACGACGTTGTGAAGCGACAGCGCCGTGCGTTGTCGTTTGGCGCGCAAGGGACGCGCGCGCAGTTCGAGCGCCAACCACAGCATGCCCGCGACCGCGGCGACGAATATGTTCGTCAACAGGAAGTTGCCGAATCCCTTGTCAGGCCCCTGGAGTATAAACGTCCACCAGAATGTGACCGCGATGTTGAGCAGCAAACCTGCGATGTAGAGATAGCGGCGACGTAACGTTTGCCAGTGCAACGTCGTCGCGAGCGCTGTCAGTGCGAGCAAGGGACCGATGGACCACCAGCGCGTCGTGCGCCAGTCGGTGACGGTGCGAAGGCTGAGGAACACGGCGATGGCGCCGCTCGTCACCGCGAGTTGCCTCGATCGTGAGGCCCATGAGCTACCGAAAGCAAACAGTTTTTGGAAAAACGGTTGAACGTTTCCGGAAGTCAAACTCGCCGCTCCAACCATTGCGGCTGTGACAACGGTGGCGCCGACAGTTAACGCATGTAATCCCGACCAGCCGCTCCTGGCCGCGGCCACGCCGAACGCAGCGAGACAAGCAATTCCCCAAAGTGCACCCGCGATTGAAACCGGCGAGACCTTCCGTTCGCGCGTCCTGGAAAACGCCGCCAATGCTACGAGCGTGACGACAAACGACAGCCACCCCAGCAAACTACCGGCAGCATTTGTTCCCCGTCCGACCAGGTCAGGCCAAAGCACCAAGGCATATGCCGCCGGCACGATCACCAACCCGTTCAGAAAAACGGCCAACCCGATCTGAAGCGCCAGAATATTGTCGGCAACGACCCTGCGCTGCTCGTCCAGGGCCGCGAGCCAACGTCGTCGCGTGCTCAACCACGGCAACGCATAAACCGCAAACGTGATCGCGTTGAGTTGCGCCAAACGGACGCACACGACGCGATCCATCGAGCCCTTAACGGCAATGATGGTGAACAGAAACGCGAGCGTCACGGTCGCGTTGAACAGAAGCCCGCCGAAGAAGCTGAACTCCGGCATACGTTCGCGCAGCGCATACCCGATCATCACGAACGCGACGAGCACGAGCGGCAGGCCGTAGGAAAAGTCGTCGTCAAACCACGAGAAGAAACCGCTGGCCGGCCCCTGGATCGGCATGTAGTAGATTGCGCGCAGTGCCGGATAGATCGTGAGGACCAGCAGCGGCACAACGGTGAGAACGATCAGCAACGTCCGCAGATCTGTCCTGGTCTGCGGATCGAGCCGTGATGAGCGGCCGTTCCATAGGGCAACGGATCCCGCAATCAGAAACAGCGCGGCGAACCAGCGCCACGCAGTCGCCGTCGCGATCTGCGTTTCAAACAATCCCGCGATCAAGGGAATCGCGGCTGCCAGGACCACGAGCCCGCCGAGCAGGTAAGCACCGCGGCGACGGTCCGCATAGTTCGCAAGCATCGCGACCGTCAGTAGACCAAGCACGATCCAGGAACCAAGTCCGAGCGCTTCCTGGTGTGGGAACCCGGCGACGTCGTAGCCGGGGTAGCCACTGCCCCACGCGGCAAGCTCCTGCGTAACACCCGCGATCGATCCGTAAACGGCCAGCAACACAAACGCGCCAACCAAGGCCCACGTGAGCAGCCGATCAAAAGACGCACCATCAAGCAGCCGCCCCGCGTCATTGAACCAGTGCCCCGGTTGTGTTGAGACGCGGCGCCGGTGCATAACGAACCGCACGGCGATCCACGCCAGCACGAGCAACGTAAGCACAGTGCCCTGGATTTGCAGCGCAGTCGGATGCATGAACGCGTGCGGCAGGTACGCATACCAATCGTACTGTTGCAGCGCCGCTTTGATCGTGAGCACGACGGCGGAAGTCAACGCGATCTGAAAAGCGTTGAAGATGATGCGATTGCGATTGAGCCAGAGTAGGACCAGCAGAGTGGCCGCGATCCAGAACACGCTCTGCGCCTGCATCGCCGTGGGTTGCCACGGATTGTCCACGAACAAAGTGATCACGCCGAAGACCAGCGAGATCAACGAGCTCTGATTCAGCGGATCGATCAAGCTGCCCACGCGTGTGCGGTAACGCGAACACACAACCGCCGCGACCGCGCAGATCGTTGCGTGCGCCAGCAACGCCGTCTGCCACGGAAACGACACCGCCGACGAATACTTGAATCCATCAGCCAGCGCGACGAGCAACAGTGCGGATCCGACCCACGCGAGTGGCACTACGTTGCGCCGCCACGCAATCCAAAACGCACCCAGCGCATAGATCCCGTAAACGGCCCACAGCGTGTACTCGCCACCCGCCAGCCTGCCGAACAAAGTCACCAGCACGAGGCTCAACGTAGCGATCAAGCCTGCAGCGACCAGGTAATACCCAGCATCGCGCCGTCGTTTGCGTCGCGACAGCCATTCCGACGCCGCCACGAATAAAACGAACGCGCCGACCCATGCTTGTCCACTCGACACCGTCAGCGTCACATCGAGCAGCGACATCACGCGCAGGTTGGACCAACTGATGTGCCCCACCAGCACGTGATATGTCACGAGATAAGCCAGCGCCAGACAACTTGCGGCGATCAGATGGGCCACCGGCAATTCGAGAAAGATCGCGAGCGCGGTGAAGATCGCGAAGTTGAGCAAGGCCGTCGGTACGATACTCGCCGGGTTGGGCCAGCACAGCACCATGCCCGCCAGGACGATCATCACGCCGATGATGCCGAGCGCTGTTCCTGCCGTTCGCGAAGCGACGAGATCCTTGTTGCGAATGCGCCGCCACAGGATGGTGCCGGTTGCGAGCATCGGCAGGCCCCACAGGGTCACTAGCGGCGCCAGGTACATCATCGTCAAACCGAGCGGGCCCGCCTTGTAGAGCAACAAACCGAACGGCAGCAGCGCCGCGAAACTCATCGCGCCTAAAACCGTGAACACAGTCGTCGTTTCGCTCTCGTCGACCTCGCGATCTGATAGGACCACGCGCAACGAGAGTCCGACTGTGACGACATAGCACGTGACGGGAAACGCGCCGAGAAACACGAGCAGCGCCGGCGCGGATTCGGGCGATGCGAAGTGACGAACGAGCAGTTGACCGATCGACGATCCCAGAATGCCTGCGGCCAGGACGTGCGCGCATCCGGGCGTGATCACACGTCCGGCAAAGTAGACGAGGCAGAGAAAGATCGCAGGCGCGGCTAATTCGCTGACGATCACGAGTGCGCCGGAAGTGTTACTCGCCGACACTGCGGCGATTGCGAGAAAGTTCAACGGCACGAGCAGCGTTGCAATCGTCAGGATGCCGCGGCTCGTCGTCGGGAGTTTCCAGCGATGTTCGGTGTAAAGACCGATACCGAATAAAACGGCAGTTACGGTTGTAAAGATCAGGAACCTGAATACCGGGATCTCCGAGATCTGCGCCCACAGGCTGACGACGAGTGCGGTCGAGCAACCGATGATCAGCAAGCCACCGACGATCTCGCCCCAGCGAATGTTGCTCTCTTCCATGAAGGAGTTGAGCACTTCGGAGAACGGTCTGCGGGGTGGTGGTGGCGGCGGTGGTGGTGGTTCAACTCGCGGAGGGGGTGGTGGAGGAACTGCTGTAACAACAGGTTCAGGTTTCGGTGCCGGTCTTGGTTCTGGTTTTGGTTGCGGTCGGGGTTCTGGTTTCGGTTGTGGACGATAAGTCAGACTTTCGGCCTCTTCACGGATCGAAGCCAGTAATTTTTCATAAATCTCGTCGTTGATTTTTCCATCCGTGTAGAACGCGATGATCTGTCGCTCAGTTGTAGCGAGATCTTTTAGTCGCTGCGTCTTCGGATCCTGAGGGGGCGGAGGAGGAGTGTAGATACTTGGCGGTGGTTCTGCTTCTGTACCGGTCGTGACGTCGAACAGCCAGCGGAGGATCTCCCGAATGACGACCCAGATGACGTGGCCCACCACCGTCATGATGGCCAGCACTATCAACAGCACGAACAGGAAGAAAATCAGCTCCATGCGTCTTCAGACCTTATCTCAGGCCGGTGACACGAACCGCCATTCTGTTATACAAACTACGCCGAACAAGCCTAAACAACAATGAATCTTTTCGAAGCCATCTTCAGTGACGACCGCGTGTCTGATCCATCACCGCCCGCGATTCATTACAACGGGCGCGACCTCACGTATGGCGAACTACGCGCCAGAACCTCCCGCATGGCGCAGGCGCTTACGGCCATCGGCGTCGCCCGCGGCGACCGGATCGCCTTATTGATCAATGATTCGCCGGAATTTATCGAGGCGTTTATCGCCATCTGTTCGCTGGGCGCGATTGCCGTCCCAATCAACATGTCGCTCCGGCTGGATGAGCAGTGTTCGATTCTTCACAACTCCGGCACCCGCCTGGCGCTAATGGAAGACGACATCTGCAATACGCTGCTGACAGATGCGCAAGAAAAACTGCGCGGTCTAAACGCCATCGTTCGCGTCGACCGCAACAACGACTTTTACGACTTCATTAGCCGCTCAGAATCGGAGGGGGGCGGTGATTTCTTCTCGCTCACCGAAGAATGGCGCGATCCACCAATCACAATCCATCGGTTGGAGGGCCTGCTCTACGAAGCGTCCGGTGCGGCGCCTCGATTCCCCACTCCCAAGGAAAACGACCCCGCGTTCATCCTTTACACCTCCGGCAGTACCGGCGAACCGAAGGGCGCCGTCCACCGCCAGGCCGACATCTTCTACACCAACCAGA
Organism: Pyrinomonadaceae bacterium; assembly: GCA_025923035.1. Taxonomy (GTDB): domain Bacteria; phylum Acidobacteriota; class Blastocatellia; order Pyrinomonadales; family Pyrinomonadaceae; genus PSRF01. The sequence continues at coordinate 11,289 of JAICGQ010000127.1, forward strand.
CGTTCTGCCGCGAAGTTTTACGGCTGACGAAAGACGACCGCCTGTTCTCATCATCCCGGCTCCCGTTCGCTTACGGCCTCGGCAACAGCTTCACGTTTCCATTGCTGAACGGCGCGACCTCGATTCTCTGTAACGAGAAACCCACACCCGACGTCATCGCCAACATCCTCGCCACTGCACGCCCAACGATCTTCTTCGCGGTCCCTGTTGTGTACAACCTGCTGCTGGACCATCATCGCGCCGGCAAAACACTCGACTGTTCGAGCCTGCGACTGTGCGTCTCAGCAGGTGAAGCGCTGCCGGCGCATCTCGGCGAGGAATGGGAACGCGAGTTTGGTGTGCAGGTGTTGGATGGCATCGGTTCGACCGAGCTGCTGCACATGTTCATGTCGAACCACGAGAACGAAGTACGTTACGGCAGCAGCGGCACGATGCTCGCCGGTTACGAAGCGCGCCTCGTCGACGAGAACGGCAACCCAACGCCGGACGGGATCGAAGGAAACCTCTGGATCAAAGGCGACAGCGCCGCGCGTTATTACTGGGAACGGCCGGATGAAACGGCGCGGACCTTCGTCGACGGCTGGGTGCGCACCGGCGATCTTTATCGACGCGACCGCGAGGGTTACTGGTTTCATATGGGCCGCAGCGACGACTGTTTCAAGTCGAGCGGCCAATGGGTTTCGCCGGTCGAAGTCGAGGGCGTGCTGTTGCGGCACGCGGGCGTCGCACGTGCGGCGGTGGTCGAGGATTTCGACGCCGATCACCTGCCCTGCGCGTGTGCGTTTGTAGTCAGGCAGGATGTAGAATCCGACCCGGTCGAA